>CAMAVQ010000036.1 GCA_945861755.1 Gemmatimonas phototrophica | reverse complement strand
CCTTTTCCAACCATACCGCAACGCTCTCCGCCAGATTTTCCATGGTCCTTCTCCTGAAGAATAAAGGGCCTGGAGAGCATACATTCTCCAGGCCCTTTGCTACTGGTCGGGGTGGCCGGATTCGAACCGGCGACCCTCTGCTCCCAAAGCAGATGCGCTAACCGGGCTGCGCTACACCCCGAAAAACAACCAAAAGATAGCCGGCGCTCCCTGCCTCGGCAAGGGTCAGGTGGTCCGGCAGGCCTCGATCTGCTGGCGCAGTTGCTGGGCGGTGCGGCGGGCGGCCTCGGCAAAATCGACGCCACCAGAGGCGTAGAGGATGGCGCGGGAGGCGTTGATCAGCAGGCCGCCGCCCAGGGTGTCGGTGCCCTTGCGGACCACCGCCTCCAGGTCGCCGCCCTGCGCCCCCACCCCGGGGACCAGGAAGGGCAGGTCGGGGGCCAGTTGGCGCAGCTCGGTGAAAGCCCCGGCCTGGGTGGCGCCCACCACCAGGCCGCAGTTGCCGGCGGTGTTCCACTCGCAGGCCTTGCGGGCCACCCGCAGATAGAGGGGACCCTCGGCCAACTGCTGCTGCTCGAAATCCTCGGCCCCTTTGTTGGAGGTCAGGCAGAGGAGGAAAACCCCTTTGTCGCGATAGGCGAGGAAGGGGGCCACGGCATCCCGGCCCATGTAAGGATTGACGGTGAGCGCGTCGGCGCCCAGCACCTCGAAGAACATGCGGGCGTAGTGTTCGGCGGTATTGCCGATATCCCCCACTTTGGCGTCGATGATCACCGGGATGGAGGGCGGAATGTGCTCCAGGGTGGCCTTGAGGGTGGGCCAGCCGCGTTCTCCCAGGGCGCCGAAGAAGGCGAAGTTGGGTTTGTAGGCGCAGACCAGATCCGCGGTGGCGTCGATGAGGTGTTTGAGGAAGTGCAGGGTGGGGTTGTCCTGGTCGCGGACAGCGGCGGGCAACTGGGCCTGGTCAGGATCGAGCCCCACGCAGAGCAGGGACTGGTTTTGGGTGGCGGCGGCACGCAGCTTTTCCTGGAAGGTCACGGGCTTTCTCTCGCTGTGGAGGGGTAGGGTCAGGAGAATTTAGCCGTGACACCAGACCGGCGCAATGCCGGCCCGCCCAGATCAGGGCGCCGAGGCCGGGCCGAGGACGAGGATCACCCGGCATTGGGCGAGGAAGGGAGAATGTTTGTCCGCCATCTGCACCCGCACCGCATCCTCGTTGCTGATCACGGCGTCGGCGCGGTACTGGCCGGCGGCCTGGGTAGCCTTGATGACCAGTGGCCGGGCATCGGCACCGCCCACCCGATCGCTGTGGCTCGCCCTTTCCAAGTCGCGGTCGTAGCCGACCATGCCCCAGCGGCGTACGTATTGGAGGTCTGCGCCGTTGGCGCTGAACAGCTCGTTGCCCCCGGCGCTGAGCAGGCGGGGCGCCATGCTCGGCTTGAGCGGCAGCCCGCGGGCATCGATGATCAACCCGGTGTAGGTTTGCGGGGGCGCATAAAGCGCAGACTCGGCCAGAGGCGGGGAGGTTGAAGGGTGCTGGGCAGTGGGCAGCAGGGTGGCAGACAGATCGTTCTGTAGATGCAGGGTCAGGGCCACCTGGAACACGCCGTCCTTCTCCTGCTGGCTTTCGGGAACCAGGCGCGCCCCGCGGATCAGGCCGCTGACCCGGGTGCGGACCGAATCGCTGGCCAACATCGCTTCGCCCACGGTGGTGCTGGCGTCGATGTGTACCTGGCCCACCAGTTCTAGGAGGTTGCGGTAAGCAGTGGCCTTGGCGGCGCGTAAGCCCAAGAGCCGGCGCTGGGCGGGGTTCTCAATGTCGGGGGAGGCGATGCCCTCGCCGTACACGGTCAGGACCCCGGTAGTCCAGTCGAGGTTGCCCTCGATGGCTTGCTGTCCGGTGGACTGGGCCTGCAGCGGCTGGACCACGTTCTGGGCCCGGAGGTTCTGGCTGGCGGCCAGGATCAGGGCGATGAGCAGGAATGGGCGCATGCGGATTTCCCGGGGATTGCTGGGGCTCTATCCTTAGATGGCCGAGGCGAAAAAAGGTTTCCGGGAATGGAAAGGGGGGCAGCGGAGTGAATCTATAAGCCGAGTTCTGTCTGCGCGGCCTGCGCCGCGCAGGGCGACCATTCATCTGGGGCAGTGGTTACCCACCTGCCTCGGTGCGGCCTACCCGGGAGTTATAACGAGGCGGACCGCCTCTCCTCCCCTATTTGGCCTTGCTCCGGATGAGGTTTTCCCTGCCACTCCCGTCGCCGGAGGTGCGGTGAGCTCTTACCTCGCCTTTTCACCCTTACCGGCGCAAAAAGCGCCGGCGGTATATTTTCTGTGGCACTTTCTGTAGGGTCGCCCCCCCTGGGCGTTACCCAGCATCCTGTCCTGTGGAGCTCGGACTTTCCTCACCCCGGCCCGGAAGCCGGTAGCGCGGTCGCCCGATCCACTCCGCTGCCCTTTTTCAAGAAGACGCCTGGTCGTCCCAGACCAGGATGGCACCGCAGTATTCGCAAACGTGGACGTGGGTGTCGGTGTATTTGACGTTGTTGCGCTGCTGGGCGGGCAACTGGCGGAAGCAGGCGCCGCAGGCCCCCTTGAGGATACGCGCCACCCGGGTGCCGCGGTTCTTGCGGCTGCGCTGATAACGCTGCAGCAGCGGGGCTTCGATGGCCCGACTGACGCTCTGGCGGCTCGACTCCACCCCGTCCACTTCCTTTTGCAGGGAGGCGAGGCGCTGCTGCAACTCCTCGATGCGGGTCTGGTGCTGCTCCTCGATCTTCTCGACTTCCTGTCTGCGGGTCTCGATCTCCTGGCGCAAGCGCTCGCTCGTTTCGATGGTTTCGAGCACTTCGGTCTCGTACTCGGCGATCCGGCTCTTGCAGGCGGCGATCTCGATCTGGAGCGCGTCGTATTCCTTGTTGGTGGTCACCGCGGAGAAGCGTTCCTCGTGTTTCTTGAGATCTGCCTTGGCGTCTTCGATCTCGTTCTCGTAGTGGCGCTGCTCGCGGGCCAGGTTTTCCAATAAGTCCACTTGTTCCTGCAGGGTGGCCCGGGCATGGTCGATCTGGCCCTGTCGCTCGTCAATCTCGGCCGGAAATTTGTCCCTGGCTTCCTCCAACGCCTGGAGTTCCCTGTCTACATCCTGGAGGGCCAGCAGCTGCATTAGGCCTTCATTCATCGGGGGCATATCTCCTGAGAGTGATGACACATAAACTTAGGGCCTTTGGCGGAAATATCAACACAGGCTGCGGGCAGCCTCGGCCATATGCCTGGGTGTTAGCCCGTATTTTTCCAGCAGATCGTTGTTGGCCGCCGACTCGCCGAAGCAGTCGCGAATGCCCAGGCGTTTGACCGGGGTAGGGCGGTGTTCGGAGAGGGTTTCGGCCACCGCGCCGCCTAGGCCGCCGATGATGGTGTGGTCTTCGGCGGTGAGCACCCTGCCGGTCTTGGCCGCCGCCGCTACCACCCCCTCCACGTCGAAAGGCTTGATGGTGGGCACATGTAAAACGTGGGCAGAAAGGCCCTGAGCGGCCAGCAACTCGGCGGCCTCCAGGGCGCGCACGGTCTGGACGCCGGTGGCGATGATGGTTACATCCTTCCCCTCGCGCACCACCACCGACTTGCCGAGGACGAACTGATACTCCTCGGGAAAGATGGTAGGATGGGCGTCGCGGGTGAGGCGCAGGTAAACCGGTCCCTCGTGGTAGGTGGCGGCGATCATGGCCTGGCGGGTCTCCACCGCGTCGGCTGGGGCGATGACCGTCATGTTGGGGATAGAGCGCATGATGGCGATGTCGGAGACGTCCTGGTGGGTCTTGCCGGTCTTGCCGGTGAGCAGGCCGGTGTAGGCGCCGCCGAGCTTGACGTTGAGATTGGGCTGGGCCACCACCACCCGCAACTGGTCGAGGTCGCGGTTGACCAGGAAGCAGGCGAAGCTGCTCAGCCAGGGCAGCAGACCGCAGGAGGCCATGCCGGCGGCCACACCCATCATATTCTGCTCGGCGATGCCCATCTCCAGGAAGTGGGCCGGCCGCACCTTGGAGACTTTATCGGCCTTGGTGGAGTTGGCCAGGTCGCCGTCGAGTACGTAGACCCGGTCGTCGCGGTCGATCAATTCGATCAGGGTGTCGCCGAATACGTCTCGCTGGGCGACCAGCTTGTCGGTGATTTTTGCGTTCACAGCGCAGCCTCCTGGGCGGCCAGTTCCTCGCGGGCTACCCGCAGATCTTCGTCGGTCACTGGTTTGGAGTGCCAGTTGAAATCGTTTTCCATGTAGGAAATCCCTTTGCCCTTGACGGTGCGGGCGATGATGATGGCCGGCCGGCCCTTGGTGGTCTTTGCCTGATGGCAGGCATCCAGGACCTGCTGGAGGTCGTGGCCGTCGATCTCGATGGTGGCCCAGCCGAAAGCCTGCCACTTGGCCACCGGGTTTTCCTGGGCCGGCTGGCGGGCCAGCGATCCGTACCCGGCATCGGTGGCAAAGCCGTACTGTTGCAGGCCGTTCCAGTCGAGGAGGACGGTCAGGTTGTCCAGGCCGTAGCGCTGGGCGATGAAGGCGGCCTCCCAGATCTGGCCCTCCTGGGAATCGCCGTCGCCGATCATCACCCAGGTGTGGTAGGAGTGGCCCCTTAGTTTGGCGGCCAGGGCCATGCCGATCCCAGGGGAGAGCCCTTGGCCCAGGGAGCCGGTGGACATGTCCAGGCCAGGGAGCACATTCATGTCTGGATGTCCCTGTAGGCGCGAGTCGATAGCGTCGAAAGTTTTCAGTTCTTCCACCGGGAGATAGCCGCGCAGGGCCAGGATGGAGTAGAGGCCGATCGAGCAGTGGCCCTTTGAGAGGATGAAGCGGTCGCGGCCGGGATCGCGCGGTTTGGCCGGATCGATGTGCATGACTTCAAAGTACAGGGCGGTGAGCATTTCTGCTGCCGAGAGGGGGCCGCCCAGGTGGCCGGCTCCGGCGTGGTGTACTGATTCGATCACCAGCCGCCGCATCTGAATGGCCAGCCGCTGCAGTTCGCGCCGGCGCGCTGCAGCGAGGGGAGGGGCGCTCATGTGATGGTCTCCTGTGAAGGGGCACTAAAAAGGTAGGGATGGGGGTCCCGGATCACAACCAACCTGGCCTGACGCCAAATTCCAGCCCGGCCTTTTCGAGGGACTCCAGATCCTCTATGGCCACCGGGATGCCGTTTTTCCGGTACTCCTGCTCCTTGCGGTACTCGATGGTGCCCGGCAGGGTGGCTTCGGGGTAGCCGCGCACAGGCTCCATAGTTTGTCGTACTCCGCGCACCAGCAGGTCCACCCCGGCGCGGACTTCCTCGGGCGGGGCAAAGACCCCGAGGTTCATCACGATGATCAGGCCACCTCCCCTGGCACCGGGCCACTGCTCGCTGATGGCAGCGGCGCGCGCATTGCTCATGCCCACGAAGGTGCCGCCCAGGGCCATCGCCACTCCGGTGTACCCCATGGACTTGAAAAAGGCGGCGGGGATCAGCTCCTGCAGGGCGTCGAACTGGGGGCCGCGCTGGTAGTCGGCCAGGATGCAGGTGGCCGCGTCGAGGACCAAGGGCGGTTCCTCCTCGCTGGGCAGGCCGAAGCAGATGGGCGGGTTGCCCCAGTAGGCCGACTGCTGGCCCTTGTTGCCCCCGCCTTCGCCGAATCCGGAGGGATGGTGGCCTTGCACCGAGAAAGCGGTGCAGCCTTCCTCCATGGCGCGGCGCACGTAGTGCCCGGCCGACCCGTAATGCCCCAGGTGGCGGGCAGCGCCCAGGGCCACGCCTTTGGCCTTGGCTTTGATGATGGCCAGTTCGGTGGCCATCATCATCGGCGCGTAGCCCAGGCCGCCGTCGCCCTCGACCAGGACGGTGGTGTCGGTCTCCTGCACTACTGCTAGCTGCGGGTCGGGGTTGACATGCTTTTCGCGCAGTCCCCGGCTGTACCCGGGCACTTGGCGGGTGCCGTGGGAACGCACCCCGCGCAGGTCGGAGTTGGTCAGCAGTTGGGCCAACTGGTCGGCGTGATCGGTCCGCATGCCGGCGGCCTTGAAACAGGCGGCGGCAAAGGCCTGCAGCTGGGCGGCGGGGATGGATTTGGCTTTCTCGGGGGGACGGTTCATGGACGCTCCTGGCTCTGGTCAGGGGTGGGGTGTTCGTCAGTATGGCGGATCTGGCGGGCCCGGTCCTCGGCGGCCTGGGCCTCGGCATCTCGCTTGCTCTTCCTCAGGAGGAGGGCGTAATTATCGAGCGTGCGGGCCAGTTCGGCATGGTCGCCGATGGTTTTTTCCTGGATGGCGATGGCGCGGCGGTAGAAGGCTTCAGCCTGGGGGGAGTCGCCGCGCGCCTGGTACAGCATGGCCAGTTCGCGGCAGCTGCGGGCCAGGTCTGGATGATCGCCGACGGTTTTTTCCTGGATGGCGATGGCGCGGCGGTAAAAGGTCTCGGCCTGGGGGTAATTGCCCTGTAGATAGGACTCATAGGCCTGGGCGCCGAACTTACAGGCCATGGCGGATTTGCTCAGAGAGTCGGCCAGGCTGTGCTGCCCCTGGGCCCGGTAGAGGTCGGCGAGCTGGTCGAGGATGGCGGCCAGCTGCGGGGTTCGGGGGTCGGGGAGCTGCTGCTGCTGGGCCAGCGCTTGGGTATAGAGGCTTTCCGCCTGGGCGTATTTTTTTAGATCCAGGTAAAAAGCGGCGGCCTGGGTCTGGAGCAGGATGTGCTGGGGATCGAGGGGGGACAGGGCGTGTTGGGCCAGGGATAGGGCTAGACGGTAGAGGCTGTCGGCTGGGACCAAGCGGCCCTGCAGGGCCTGCAGGCCGGCCAGGCGCTGCAGCGTGGGAACCAGGCGTGGGTCCGCTGCATCTGCAAGATCACCGCGTGCTGCTTCGTATTGCTGTTGGGCCTGGGGGTAGTCCCCTTGCTGCAGGGCTTCCTCTCCGGCGCGGTAGTGGGTCTGCCAGGGAGAGGGCTGGGGTGCGCTGTCCTGGTGCGGGCCGCAGGAACTCAAAAGCGCAGCGACCAGGAATGAGGGCAAGAGGAACTGGTGGATCGACATATCTCTAATACAAATAGACTAATACCTCCGCGCAAAAGCGTCAAGGGAAGGAGGTGTCTGGTCTCGATCTGGCTGGGGCTGAATCTGGCCGGGGTGGCCGGTGCAGGCCAGGTGCAGTTTGTGGATGTGGCCGCGCAGGTGGGCATCCATTTTGTCCATCACAACGGACCCAGCCCCGAGAAACGCATGCCCGAAACCGACGGTTCGGGAGCAGCCTTCTTCGACTACGACGGCGACGGGAATCTGGACCTGTACCTGGTCAACAGCGGGGACCTGGTCAAGGGGCGGGGGGATGCCTGGAATCAGCTCTATCGCAATGAGGGGGGGCAGTTCACCGACCAGACCGCGGTGGCCGGCGTTCCAGGGGCGGCGTACGGCATGGGCGTCCTGGCCGGCGACTACGACAACGACGGCGACCAGGACCTCTATCTCACCAACCTGGGCCCCGATCAACTCTACCGCAACGAGGGGGGGCGTTTCGCTGACCAAACCACCCAGGCTGGCCTGGGCAACCCGCTGTGGGGCAGCAGCGCGGCCTACCTCGACTACGACAACGACGGCGACCTGGACCTGTTGGTAGTCAATTATGTGGATTTCAAACTCGACGAGCCCAAATGGTGCGGTCGGCGCGACATGAACCTGCGTTTCTACTGCGACCCCCGCCAGTACCGGCCCAGCCACAATATTCTCTATCGCAACAACGGGGAGGGCACCTTCACCGATGTGAGCCGCGTGGCCGGCATCACCCATCAGGGCAATGGCCTAGGGGTGGTGTGCGGCGACTTCGACGGGGATGGGGACCAGGACGCGTACGTGGCCAATGACCTGACGCCCAACTGGCATTACCAGAATCAGGGCAAGGGGCGATTTGCCGAAATTGGCCTGATCACAGGTACTGCCCTGAGTTCCGACGGGGCGGTGCAGGCGGGTATGGGGGTGGATGCGGGCGACTACGACAACGATGGGGACCTGGATCTGGTGGTCACCAACTTTCAGCTGGAAAACAAGAACCTCTACCGCAACGACGGCACCTACTTTCCCGACGTGAGCTTCAAGGCCGGCATCGGCGAGGCGACGCTCAACTCCTTGGGTTTCGGAACGTTTTTCTTTGATTACGACAACGACGGCTGGCAGGATCTGTTTATGGCCAACGGCCATGTACACGACAACATCGAGGTCTATGACAAGCTGGCCACCTATGCCCAGCCGGCGCAGCTCCTCCACAACGAAGGCAAGGGGCGCTTTGTGGAGCAGACGGCGGCGGCGGGACCGGGATTCGCGGTGCCCTACGTGGGGCGCGGGGCGGCGTACGGCGACTACGATCAGGATGGGGACCTGGACATCGCCCTGATGAGTTCGGGGCGGGCGACGGCGCTGCTGCGCAACGAGGGGGGCAACACCGGCCACTGGCTACAGGTCCACCTGGAAGGCAAGCGCAGCAACCGGGATGGGGTAGGGGCCAAGGTCTACGTGCAGGCCGGTCCGCTGCGACTCTTCCAGCAGGTCAAGGCCGGGTCCGGGTATCAATCCACCAGCCAGCGGGCCCTGCATTTTGGCCTGGGACAGAATGCGCAGGCGGCCCGGGTGGAGGTGCGCTGGCCCTCGGGGGCGGTGCAGGTGGTGGAGGGGGTGGGCGCCGATCAGGTGCTGCGCCTGGAAGAAACTCCCTAGTACTGGTTAAATCCCCCTAGTTCACTTTACGCTTGCCAGCGCGGTTTCGATCTGCGGCCGCAGCAGGTTGTCCGGCGGGCAGAGCGCGAGGGCTTTTTGCAGGGTTTGCTTGGCCGCCTGCGGCTGGCCGGCGCCCAATTGCCCTAGGCCCAGAAAGTACCAGGTATTGGGCACCTGGGGGGCCAGTTCGGTGGCCTTCTGGTAATAGGCCAGGGCCTCGGGGTGGCGCTGGAGTGAACTGAGCAGGTTGGCGGCGTTGACCAGGGCCGGCACATAGGTCGGCTCGGTGTCGATGGCTTGCCGGTAGTAGGTCAGGGCTTCATGAGGGCGCCGGGCGTTGAGCAGCAGGCCACCCATCTGGTTGAGCAGGCCGGCGGGCGGCTGGAGGCGGGCGGCCTTGGCTAGTTTGTCCAGCGCTTCCTCGAGGTATTCGTGCTGGGCGAAAAAGGTGCCCAGCCGATAATGGTGGACCGGGTCCTCGGGGGCGTTGAGCACCGAGGCGCGCAGCTTTTTCATTTGTTTGGGCACTTCTGTATCCCCCTTGCCGATGGCCTGCAGGTGCTGGAAGCGGGCCAGGGCCGAGTCGGCCAGGGCAGTGCGATCCTGCTTGCGGGCTAGGGCTGCCAGGCGGTACAGGGCTTCGGGGAAGCCGATGTCCAGGTGTACCGCTTGGGAAAAGGCATTGAGGGCATCGGTATTGCGGCCTGACCCTTCTAGGGCTTGGCCCAAAAAAAAGTAAAGCGTCGCATCTTCTGGATAGAGAGCCAGGGCCTGGCCGAACTGCTCCACGGCCTCGGGGTAACGGTCGGTGCCCAGGTACACTTCGCCCAGTCGGCGGTGTACCGAGGGTTGTTTGGGGTCGAGGGCCAGGGCTTGCCGCAGGTGTTTCTCGGCCTCGCCGTACTGGCCCAACTTGGTGTAGATACCGCCCAGGTTCACATGGGCCACAGCAAAGTTGGGCATCAGGCGCACTACCTGCTCCAGCGCCTCGATGGCCGGGGCGTAGCGGCCATCGGCGGCGTAGGCATTGGCCATCAGGTTGTAGAGCGGCACCGCCGTCGAATCCTGCTTCAGCCCTTCCTGGCAGACGGCGACGGCCTCGAGGAAGCGGCCCTCGGCCAGGAGGCTTCTGGCCTGCTCCATATAGCGGGGGATGGGCGAGGGCGAACGCGTTGGGGCGGCTGGCGCTGTTGTTTGGGGTTGAGGCTGGGACGGGGGGGGCGGCGTTTCTGGTTCGGAGGCGCAGCCCAGCAGGAGCGCGGCGAGCAAAAGGTAAGAGCGCATCATTCTTTGAAGTGGAGTGTCTGGTTGATGCCGGCCACCGGCAATTGTTGGGTCTTGCCCCCCGGCCACTGTACCTCCAGCTGGTCGACATGGGTGCGGGGGCCCAGGCCGAATTCGGCCGTCAGGCTGTTGGTGCAGCCGAACCCGTCCCCGCTGCTGACCTGGACGGCCTGCACCAAGTCGCCGGCCCGCAGCACCAGTTGCGCGCCGATGGCGCTGCGGTTAGAGGGGGCGCTGGCTTCGAGGGTCACGGCCAGCCAGTTGTTGGTGTGGCCGTCGTTTTGGTAGAGATGATTGCGCCACAGGTCGCCGGGATAGTGCCCGCCGTCACCGACATAGAGATCCAGGTCGCCGTCCACATCGTAGTCGGCAAAGGCCACCCCGTGGCCCTTGTCGATGTGGCCTACCTCGGCGGATTCGGTGATGTCGGCGAAGCGGTTGCCCAGGTTGCGATAGAGGATGTTGGGCTCGAAGCGGGCCATGTTGGGGCCGCCGTTGGCCAGGTAGATGTCGATGCGGCCGTCGTAGTCCACGTCGCCCCAGCCGGCGCCCATGGAACCAAAGGAGCGGGTCAGGCCCACCTCTTCGGCCACGTCGGTGAAGGTGTCGTGCCCGTCGTTGCGGTAGAGGGAGGCGTGCGCCGAGTGGGCCGAGCGGCCAGTGATCTGGGATTCGACGAAGTGTTCGTAGTAGGCCATGGCGGAGACAAAGAGGTCCAGGTCGCCGTCGTCGTCGGCGTCGAAGAAGAAGGTGACGTACCCTCCCTGGACCGGCTTGCCCACCCCGGCTTTCTGGGTGATGTCGGCGAAGCGGCCATTGCCCTCGTTGCGGAAGAGGGTATTGGGATTGGCCACATCTGCCACGTAGAGGTCTTGGTCTCCGTCCCGGTCGTAGTCGCCGAAGGCCACGCCCAGGGACTTGCCCTTCAGGGCCACCCCAGCCTGGGCCGCTTGGTCGGTGAAATGCCCATTGCCCTCGTTGTGGTAGAGCTTGTTGGCCGCACCGGTGCCGGTCATGCCGTCGCAGGAGTAGAGATCCACCCAGCCGTCGTTGTTGTAGTCGGCCCAGGCGGCCATGAAGGTGTCGTCGGGGTCGTGCACGCCGGCCTCCGCGCTCACCTCTTTGAAGATCCCTCCGCCCTGGTTCTGGTAGAGGGAATTGGGCGCCGACCCTTCCCAACCGTCGCGGGTGGCGTACAGATCCAGGTCCCCGTCGTTGTCGTAGTCGGCCGTCGAGGCGCTCCAGCCCCCGCGCGGGTCGTCGAGCCCGGCCTGTCTGGCGATGTCGGCGAAATGTCCACCGTCGTTGCGGTAGAGGGAATGGGGGATCTGGATGCCCACGGTGAAGATGTCCAGGTCGCCGTCGCCGTCGTAATCCCCCCAGGCGCTGCCCCGGTTGCGGCCCAGTTTGTCCACCCCGGCGGTGGGGGCCACGTCGGTGAAGTGGACCGGCGATTTTTCGCCGATGGGATAGAGGTGGAGCTGGTATTTTTCGGGCAGGTCGCCCGGATAGGTGCCGTAGGCTGCCAGATAGGCCAGGCGCAGGTTCCACTGGCGGGAGGGTTTCATCGGCGAGTTGACGGGGATGGCGTCGATGGACTGCTGGTACGCGGCCACGGCCTTTTTGTACTGCTTGAGCCAGGAATAGGTGGTGCCTGCCAAATAGGTGAGATACTGGTCCTTGGGCTGCTGCCTGAGCAACTCGTCCAGTTCGGCGGCGGCGGCGGCGAACTCTCCTAGGTGAAGATTGGCCGCCGCCCTGCCTCCCCGGGCCTTGGGATGGCCGGGCTTCGCTTGTAAGATCGCTTCGTACTGAGCTAGGGCACCTCGGGGATCGGGGGGCGACTCGGTCATATAGAGATTGGCCAGCTCCAGGCGGGGAACCACCTGGTCTGGGAAGTCGGCGACGATCTGTTTGACCATCTTGCGGGCTTCTAACTGGCGGTCGAGGCCCAGGTAGGCGCGGGCCAGCTGCATACGCGCCTCATGGCGGCTGGGCTGTTGCTGGACGGCGACCTCCAGGGCCTGACGGGCCAGGTCGTACTGCTGCTGGCGGTAGTGGATCTCGCCCAGCCCCAACCGCGCCTCGTAATGGCTTGGGTCCAGGCGCAGCACCTGCTCAAAGGTGGTGCCGGCACCCTTGAAGTCGTAGTTTTTGATCTGCTCAAGCGCCTGCTGGTAGAGCTGGGCGGCGTGTTGACGGTCCGCTTCGCTGGGCGTATGTTTGGCCTCCTTTCCGCAGCCAGGCCAGGTCAGCAGGGCAGTGCTGAGGAAGAGCAGATATAGGGCGCGCATAGTTTTTAGGGAGTAGGTGATGGCTGGCGCGGAAAAAGATTTAAACAATGGTAGTTATATTGACCTGCAGGGGCAACTGGTCCCAAGGCGGTGCTGAATGAGCAGGAATGAAAAACACACCTCCGGGCGCAGGTGGGCATGGGGTTTGGTACTGCTGGTGGTCATAGGGGCTGGCGGCTGGGTCGGGTACACCCGCTGGCAGGCGGCGCAGCTGGAGAAGCAGGCCCAGGCTGCCTACCTGCAGGGAGAGACGCTGCGCGGCCTGGGCAAAATGGAGGAGGCTGCCGCTTTCTACCAGCAGGCCGTAGAAATCAAGCCCGACTACGCCCAGGCCTGGGCCAATCTGGGGGTGGTGAGGGCAGCCCGCGAGCAGTACAGCGAAGCGGCAAGTTCCTTCGACAAGGCCCTGGAGTTGAACCCGGGTATCTTTGAGGCGCGCATCGGCCTGGCCCTTTGCATGGGGGGGCTGGGCAATTTTTCCGAGGCCGAGGCCAACTACAAAAAGGCTATCGAGCTGCGCCCTGATTTCGCCGAGATCTACTACAGCCTCGGGTATCTCTACCAGCAACAGAACCTCTACGAGGAGGCGGTGCCCCAGTACGAAAAGGCGCTGCAGCTGAAACCCACGTTTGTGCCGGCCCTGGCCAATCTCGGCAAAGTCCAGCAGCTGATGCACAATCCCGGCGAAGCCATCGCCTGGTACCAGCGGGCCTTGGCCATCTCCCCCCGCGAGGGGCCCTTGCACTTGGATCTGGGCAACAGCTACCTGGACCTGGCGGATTATCCCGCGGCCAAGGCCGCCTACCAGCAGGCCGTAGAGCTGGGCGTGCAGAGCGGCCGGCTTTTTCACAACCTCGGGGTGATCACCCAACAGGAAGGCAGCCTAGAGGCTGCCAAGAACTACTACCGCCGCGCCCTGCAGTTAGACACTACCTATGCCGAGACCTATTACCGGCTGGGCACGACTATGGAGAAGCTCGGCGAAGAGCTGCAGGCGGCGGCGCTCTATTTCCGAACCCTGAGGGTGGACCCAGATTACCCTTCGGCCTATTACAATCTGGCCCAGTTGTATTTTCGGCAGGGAAGGGCGGAAGAGGGCCAGCAGATCATGAAGATCTTCCAGGACCTCAAGGAGTACGAAAGGCAGCGCAAGGACAAGGCGGCCACCCTGGAGAAGAACCCCCGCGATCCGCAGGCCGCCTATGCGCTGGGCATGGTCCACTTTGACTACAAGCGCTACAAGAAGTCCAGAGAGTTTTTCGAGCAGGCCCTCAAGCTCAATCCGGATTTTGCCCCGGCCAGGGAAAAACTCGCCGAGATCGATAACCTCAAGCCGCCGGCTGCGGCAGCCCTCAACTGAAAGCGATGAAACCCTGGTGCTGGGCACTCCTGCTCGCGCTGCTGGCGTGTAGCACTTCTCCCCAGGGGGAGGGCACCCGTCGTATGGCCGCGCGCCTGGCGCAAATCGCCAAAGAGCAGGATCCGGCGGTCAATTTTTTCCTCAATGGCGCGCGGGTCGAGTATTTCCGCAGCCAAAAGCCCCCCGCCGATCCGCTGAAAAGGATAGAATTCGACGTCACCCTGGCCAAGGAACTGCTCTACGCCGGCCAGACCGAAGAGGCCATCGACCTCTTCCGCCAGGTGCAACCACTGGCCGAGCGCTACCATCTAAAGGCCAAACCCAGCATTGAGGACATGCTGGCCCTGGCGTACTTGCGCCTGGGCGAGCAGGACAACTGCATCCTCCAGCACAACTCCCACTCCTGCGTGTTTCCCATCGCCGGCGATGGCATTCACCAGAACCAGCGCGGCTCGCGTCAGGCCATCGAAGCTTATACTGCCCTGTTGCAGAGAGATCCAACAGATTTGGCCTCGCGCTGGCTGCTCAACATCGCCTATATGACGGTGGGCGAATACCCCCAGCGTGTGCCGCCCCAGTGGCTCATCCCGCCCCAGACCTTCGCTTCGGACTACGATATCAAACCCTTCCCGGATGTCGCCCCCAGCCTGGGGCTGGACCTGAAGGGTTTGTCTGGAGCGGTGATCTCGGAGGATTTCGACAACGATGGGTTCCTCGACCTGCTGATCTCGCGCTGGGGAATGCAGGACCAGCTCCGCTACTTTCATAGCGAGGGGAACGGGCATTTTACCGAGCGCACCGAGGAGGCCGGCCTGACAGGCCTAGTCAGCGGCCTGAACATGATGCAGACCGACTACAACAACGACGGCAACGCCGACGTGCTGGTGTTGCGCGGGGCCTGGTTTGGGGAACAGGGCCGCATCCCTCATTCCCTGTTGCGCAACAATGGCGACGATACCTTTGAGGATGTCACCGAGGCGGCCGGCATGTTCAGCGCCAATCCCACGCAGACGGCGGCCTGGGGCGATTACGACAACGACGGCTGGGTGGACGTGTTCATCGGCAACGAGACCATGCCCGGCAGCCCGCCCGGACAGTTCCATCCCTGTGAATTGTTCCACAACGAGCGCAAGGGCACCTTCACTGAGGTGGCCAAGGAGAACGGGCTGGCGGTGGTGGGTTTTGTCAAGGGGGCGGTCTGGGCCGACTACGACAACGACGGCGATCTGGATCTCTATCTGTCGCGTTTCACCGAGTCCAACCTGCTCTTTAAAAACGAAGGCAGCGACGGCCAAGGCCACTGGCGTTTCGCCGAGGTGGGCCGGCAGGCCGGGGTGAGTCAGCCCCTGCGCAGTTTTCCCACCTGGTTCTTCGACTACGATAACGACGGCTGGGAAGACCTCTTCGTCGCCGGGTACGAAACGGTGCTGGGGCGGGCTATTGTCCAGGACGTGGTGGCCGATTACCTGGGGCTGCCCACCGAAGCCGAACCCTGCAAGCTCTACCACAACCGGGGCGACGGCACCTTCGAGGATGTCAGCGAGCAGGCCCACGTCTCCAGGGTGATCTACACCATGGGCTGCAACTTTGGCGATCTGGACAACGACGGCTGGCTCGACTTTTACCTGGGCACCGGCAACCCGGACTATCGTTCCCTTACACCCCACCGTATGTTCCGCAACGCCGGTGGGAAGTTCTTCCAGGACGTCACCACCTCGGGCGGCTTCGGCAATTTACAAAAAGGCCACGGGGTCTCCTTCGCCGACCTGGACAACGACGGGGATCAGGATGTCTATGAGGTTATCGGCGGGGCCTATACCGGGGACGTGTATCAGAACATGCTCTTCGAGAACCCCGGGCACGGCAACCACTGGGTCACCCTCAAGTTAGAGGGGGTGCAGTCCAACCGCGCGGCGATCGGGGCGCGCCTCCGGGTGCGGGTGAACACCCCTGCGGGGTCGCGCGACATCCGCGCCACGGTGGGCACGGGCTCAAGTTTTGGTGCCAACAGCTTACAACAAGAATTGGGTCTGGGAGATGCCACCGGCATCGAGGAGATCGAGGTGCGCTGGCCCACCACCGGCAAGGTCCAGCGTTTCACCGGCGTGGCCATGGATCACTTCTATCAGCTCCGCGAGGACCGCGAAGACCTCATCCCCCAGGAGCGCCGGCAGTTCTCTCTGGCCGGTGGGGGAGCGCCGGCCCACCACCACTGAGCCCCGGTTTGCCCCGGGCCCCCTCAGCCGTGCAGGATGGGGTGGCCCTTGCCGAAGAACCAAATCACATCCACTCCGTAGGATATACCCACCCCGACAAAGAAGCCGACGATCAGACCCACAAAAAAGGGCCGGCACGCCCGGTATGCCTGGACTCCGCCCAGGCGCAGGATCAGCGATTTGAGCGCCCAAGCCACGAAAACCGACAGGGCGATGCGGCGCACCATCCAGGTGGTGGCCACGGTGAATCCCACCGGGCTGAGGGGCCACCAGTGGAAGCGGTACTGGCACAGGGACAAGAACGAATAGATCAGGGCACCTAGCCCCAGGTAGGCCAGCTTGCGCCAGTCGGCTGGTTGAGGATCGCGGAGCTGGTACACCACCCAGTCAAAGGCGACGCCGCCGGCCCCGGCGCCGGGCTGGAAGAACCAGGAGCGGAAGTTGCCCGCCCCGTACTTGTAACACAGGTAGAGCATGAAGTAGATGGTGACCGCCAGGCTGGTACACACCGCCAGGACCAGGGCCAGGGCCAGGCTGCGCTTGCGGGGGCACAACTCGTTGAGTTTGGCAGCGTGGGCTGCCGAAGGCATAAAGATCGACTCGATGTCCCCGCACCAGGAATAGGCCAGGGCCAGGGCCACGAGGCTGGGAGGGGGAATGGCGGTGCCGCAGAGGGCCAGCGCCAGGCCCTGGCTGGCCATGGGCGGGGTGAGATAGTGCATGCCAGACTGCACCACCAGCCGGGTGATGCCGATGACCATAACGAGCACGCCCACCAGGTACAGGACGGCCACCTGCGGGTCCATGCCCGCCTTCCAGGTCCAGGCCAGGATGTAGCAGAGCCCACCCAAGAGGCCGTACACGGCCGGGCGGTAGGGGATCAGCTCGTCGTCATCTGCGATGCCTGAGCGCCGGCCAAAGGCCTTGCCGAACACCGCGGCCAGGTGGTGTCGGCCCATCCACAGACTCCACAGCACCATGGCCACAAAGGCCCCGTACGCCTGCCAGGAGAGGGATTGCCAGTCCCAGACAAAGGCATCGGGGCGGGATACCTCCAGGCCGGCCCAGCCCACCAGCCCGCTTTCGGCGAGGGTGAAGAGGTAGCAGAACCAGACGCTGAAGGAGATAGAGGTGCCTACCAGATACATGAAGCCCACCACGGGAAAGTAGAGGACCAGCAGGACGGGAGGCATACCGGGAAGCAGCTGCAGGGTGTTGTCCTGGTGAACGGGGAGCTGGGGGAAGCCGGGATAGAAATAGGCGATGGTGTTGAAGAGGATGAGGACCAGGGGCAGAGCGCAGCCCAGCCAGAAAGCGCGGCTGCGCAGGGTGGGCGCTAGCGCTCCGTCTGGACTTGTCTCGATGAGCAGGCGGGGGACTTCGGTCAGGGGAAAGGCCAGGCGCTCGTGTTCCACCCATTGTCGGCGCAGGATCACCACCAGACAGAAGCACACCAGATAGAGGGCTAGGATCAGGCTCAGCCACCAGCCCAGGGGACCCAGCCAGGCGCCCAGAGGCAGGGGTTCGCCGGCAGGCAGGCCTTCGTAGAAGTAGCGCATGGCCTGGTGATCTGGCGAGGGGATGGCCCAGTGGGGCAGGTAGGGCTGGAGATACTCGGCCCACTCGTTTTCCGGGGTGGCCCCGTAATAGGGCTTGGAGATGATGGCCAGCAGGTAGCCGGCGACAAAGATGGGGATGCCGCTGGCGACCAGGCCCATGACCAGGATGGTGACCAGTTCCGAGGGCGCTAGGCCGCGCGAAGGGTACCAGCGCTTGAGCAGGGCGTTGGCAAATACGATGACAACAAAAGGGACGCCCACGCCGATGGGGAAGAAGGACCAGGTGATTTCGGAGGAACCGACGATCCAGATCGAGTACGGGGCACCCAGGCTGATTAATAAGACTAACCCCAGGCCCAGCAGAACCGAGGGGAGGGTGAGGCCTGGGGCTGGAGGCTCAGGGGCCTGAGCCTGAGACATGGGGGTTGGACCCCATTTCCAGCACTGCCGGCAGTGCCCCCTGGCGGACTACCAGCAATTTGTCGGCGGGCAGGTCGCGCAGGGTCTGGACGGTGCCGTCCGGCCAGGTGAGTTCGAGCAGGTCCACCTGAGTTTGAGCGCCCAGGCCGAAATGCGCCCGCAGGTCGTTGATCGCCAGGTAGCTGCCGGCGCTGCTGATGGTGCGGTACTGGGATTGGCCGCCGGCCTTCAGGCGGATGCGGGTGCCTACCCCGTCGCGGTTGACCGCAGCGCCAAAGACCTGGACCAGGAGCCAGTGCTGACGGTTGCCGCTGTCGTTGCGCAGCAGGGTCGGGGTGTCGTTCAGGTTGTTGACAAAGACATCCCCGTCCCCGTCGTCATCGTAGTCGCCGAAGGCGGCGCCCCGGCTGACCTTCTCGATTTTCATGCCCGGTCCCGCCTGCAGTAGCTCGGCGAAGCGCCCCTTCCCCTGATTGAGGAAAAGTTGGTTGCGCTGCCGGTAGGGGCTGCCCGTGGGCACTTGGTCCACCTGGGGGTAGACATGGCCGTTGGCGACGAAGATGTCCAGATCGCCGTCGTTGTCAAAGTCGACGAACTTGGTGCCCCAGCCCAGGAAATTGAGGGTAGGCGCGGTCAGGCCGGCCTGGACGGTGATATCGGAGAAGCGGTTGGGTCCGTCGTTGCGGTAGAGGGTATCCCCTTCGCGAAAAAAATTTGTCTTCTGGATGTCCATGTCGCCGTCGTTGTCAAAATCCCCCGCGTCGATTCCCATGCCCGCCTGCTCTTTGCCTTCGCCGTTGTACGCCACCCCGGCCATCACGCCGATGTCGATAAAGGTGCCGTCGCCCTGGTTGTGGAAGAGCAGGCTGGGGGTTTCGTCATCGGCGACGTAGATGTCCATGTGGCCGTCTTGGTCAAAGTCCTCGACCACCACCCCTAGGCCATAGTATTCGCTGGCCGCAGCGATCCCAGAGGGCTTGCTCACATCGGTGAAACGCCCGTCGCCGTCGTTGCGGTAGAGCACATCGGCTGCCCCTGGCATGCCCTTGGGCCCGCAGTAGACCTGCACGCCGCCCATGTACACGCAATCCTTGCGTTTGGCAGCATCGACGGCGGCCCGGTCGAAGATTAAGTAGTTGGCCACGTAGAGGTCCAGATCGCCGTCGTTGTCGTAATCGAAAAAAGCAGTGCTGGTGCTGAAGTCGTTGCCAGCCACGCCCGCCCTGGCGGTGATATCGGCGAACTTGCCCTGGCCTTCGTTGCGGTAGAGCACATTGGGGCCGTAGTTGGTCACGTAGAGATCGCGGTCGCCGTCGTTGTCGATATCCCCGGCGGCACAACCAGTCCCCCAGCCCGGATCGCCCAGTCCGGCCTGGGCGGTGATATCGGCGAACGTGCCCTGGCCTTCGTTGCGGTAGAACACGTCGCCGGGGCCCGACTTCTGCTGGTAGGTTTCAAAGGTGGCGCCGTTGACCACGTAGAGGTCTAGGTCGCCGTCGTTGTCATAGTCGAAGAAACCGCCGCCGCTGCCGTGGGCTTCGACGATGTACTTCTTTTCGAGACCGCCAAAGGTGTTGCGCAGGGTGATGCCGGCGGCCACCGTCTGGTCGGTGAAGCTCACCTGGGCCAGGGCGGGGGTGAGGGCAGTCCAAAAAAAAAGAAGGAATAACATGGGGACTCGCAGAGGGATGA
Source organism: Gemmatimonas phototrophica (assembly GCA_945861755.1). Taxonomy (GTDB): domain Bacteria; phylum Latescibacterota; class UBA2968; order UBA8231; family UBA8231; genus SICG01. The sequence continues at coordinate 9,761 of CAMAVQ010000036.1, read as the reverse complement.
CAAAGGGGGTGGGATAGTCTGGACCATCCCACCCCCGGACAGTGACAGAGGATCGAGAATCAGTTGACCATCTGCATGAGGCGCTGGGTCATCGAGCCTTCCTGGGTGAGGGCGTAGACAATGACGTTCACGGCCATCTGCAACTGGCGGGTGGTGTCCCCGCCATAGCGCTGGTTGCCAAAGCCCCAGCCGCCCATGCCCGGTTGGACGCCGGCGAGTCGGCCTTTGATATAGTACCCCATCATGTAGTTCCAGGCGGACACCCCGAATTTCCCCTGACCTAGGGAGGGGGGATATCCAGAGGTCATGCCGCCCTTGATATCGAAGAACGAAGAGTAGATGGGGTGGTCGTCGGGCAGGCGCTCGCTCCAGAAATCGCGTCCGTTTACCAGGCCACCGTATTTTTCCAGGGCCTCCCCCCAAATGGCGCCGAACACAAATCCTCCAGCCATCAAGTACTTGGATAACTGGGCCAACTCGCTCTCGTTGGGCGACCCCTGCGGGATGATGATGGGCACTTCCATAAGGCGTTCGTCATCAAAGGAAATGCTGCCGACGAAATCGGCCTGAAGCCCAGTGTACGAGTTCACCGCATCGCGCAATTCGTCGACCGTCTTGACCCCGATATCACCCCAGGCCATGGTGCCCGCCGATACTGCGCTGGCCGACATCACCTGGGCAAATTTGACGAAGCCCTTGAGCGACTGCCGGTCCTTGGAGTCCTGGATCACCATGGCCCGATACCGGCCGGTGTCCATGCTGTTCACATCCAGCATTTCCAGGGCCATGTCGATTTTGTTCTCCACGGTGCGCGTGGCGTCCATCCCCTGCGAGCTCAGCCCTGACTCCAGGCCCATGCCCGCCCGCGGCCCGTGGTCTAGCTGCCGGGGCAGGCCGATGGCGCTCACCCCGCTGCCCTGGCCGGCAATCAGTCCGCGGGTGTCGAAGGCCGCCGTTGCCCGCACCTGGTCCATACGCGCCGCCGAAACCTGCACCTCGCGCCGCACCAACTGCCGCTTGGGCTGGGGGACCTTGCGCAATTCCAGGGGTTTGGCCAGCATGGGGTCGCGGCGGGTGAAGAATTTTACCTTGGCCGGTTCGGCCGCCTGCCCTTCCTCGGTCCGGGTGGCGGTGGTCACCCCGACGATCAGGCCCAGGTGGATGGCGATAGCGATGCCCAGCGACCACCAGTACAGGCGGCGCAACCGGCGAAAAAGGGCCTCGACTTCCTGCTCGGCAGCCGGCGCCGAAATGGGCGAGAGTGCAGTCATGGGCGATTTCTCCTGCCCTTGGGCGGGCGTTTGGGGGAGATAACCCGGTCTTGAACCTGCAGACCTTCTCCCTGCTTGCGGATCTTCTTGTTCAATTTTATCAGGCGGGCAGTGGCAGTAGTTGAATCGACCGCCACCACCTCTAATTCTCCGACCTTTTGGGTTGCCGGCAGCGGTCTCCAGACGTCCAGGCGCAGAGTGGGGACTAATCCATGCTGAGCGCCAATATCCAGTTGCACGCGAAATCCTCCGCTTTCGCTGGGTAGCAAGTTGGCGATCCGGCCCTCCAGGGGTAGATTGCTGTCCAACTCTTCAGCAATGGACTTGACCATGCCTTCCAGCAGGGCCTGAGAAACCACGACATCGGCTGCCGGTTTGGAAATAAACCAGCGATCGGCTACATCCAGCAGACGGTCCACGGCGCTATTGTCCTGCCGCAGGCGCATCAACACGGCCAGGTGCTCACGGAGTAGTCCGGGAGGTGTAAGGCCGGGGTATTTGCGTGTATTAAGTATAAAGCCCTGAGCATCATAGGGCACGATAACCGTGCTGTCCCGCTGCACCGACCAAAGCACTTTGTTGTGTTGCGGATCTACCAGCCTGATTGCGAGGCGGTCACTGATGGCCGGGAGGGAAACCACTTCATATTCGAGTCCGGCCTCCTGCCCTCCGTACCCTGGAGGAAGTCCCCACATCGACTGGTTGGCATAGATGATCTGGTTGGAAAAAACCTTGTCTGCCCGCAACAGGGAAATATGGAGTGCTAGGTCGATTTCTCCAACGCCGTGGTAAGTATAGCGGTCCCGGCTGAAGGAGGCGTCCCAGTTCAGGACTTGAAAGCGGCCCAACTGCGACAGCAGTAGCCGCACTTCGGCCCGCAGATCCGCGACCAACTGAGGATGCCGGGCCTGCAGATGAGCCGGCAATCCCGACACCATGACACCGTCAGTGATGATCAGGCCTACCTTGTAGGTCCTGGGCTGAGCTGGTGCTGCCCTCGAGATTCCCATGAGTAGGATCGCCAATATGCCGGCGATTAGTCTATTCATGAGAACCCGCAACGATAGTAAGAGGAACAGAGACCTTTGCGGTTCAATGGCTCTAATTTAGGGGATGAGGATGACAACTACAATTTTTTTCTTGACATTTGTCGCCCAGAAAATTACACTATTGAAGCCTTGACGCAAAGTGTTGTACCAAATTATTCTTGAGCAAGAGGTCTTTGAGAGCGGGTCAAAGGGCTCTTTCTCAGGGTTCAACCCTTAACCTCTAAAGCGAGGGATTAAAGAATGAGAAAATCGGCGCTCATGATGGCTGCAGCTCTGCTAGTGGCCTCTGGCGTGGGGGCTGCGCCTCCGCCGCGGTTGTACGAACTGCCCAAGTTTACTCAGTCCCCCACCCTGGACGGTGATCGCAACACCGTTCCCGGCGAATGGGCCGGGTCTTTGGAGCAGGCCTGCTCCCCGAGTCAGATCGTAAAGGATGGCGCTGAATTCGGTTGGCGCGATCTGCAAAACCAGGCGAGCGAAGTCAGCGCCAACCAGCTCGTCCAGAGCGCAACCGAAGATGCCGCTATCGCCAGAACCGATGCGGACTACTCCTCGACCATCTGGCAGGCTTGGGACGACGATGCGCTCTATTATATCGTCGAAGCCCGCGACAATGCCCGCGATGTGGTCGGTGGCGAGCGCCTGGAGAGCTGGTGGGAACGCGACAGCATGTCCCTTTATGTTGACTTGAATAACGAAGACACGGGTGGCGACTGTTGCGGTTCTTACACCAACCTCAACATCGTCAACTTTGTGGCTCAGCCTCAGAATTCCAGCCCGGTCACGGTGACCTTGGAGACCACGGTGCAGAACGCCCGTCAGGCCACCCAGGATCCCGATGCGGTTGCTGGCTTTGAGTTTGGCTTCCGCGATGCCGGCGATGAGTTTGGCGGCGAGACCGACTACGTCATCGAAGGCAAGATGGAGTGGGATTCCTTCATGAGGGTGAACCTGAACTCCAAGCCCACCGTAGGCACTCAGATGGGCTACGGCTGGCTCCCCGTGGATCCGGACGGTGACGATGCCTACGGCGGTCAGCTGCAGTGTGTGGCATGGGCTACCACTGCTGCTGAATATGCCGACTGGATCTTCTCCGATCAGAAGGCGGGCCCTGGTGCTGGCACCCCGGTCGAAGAAGATTCCTGGGGTCGTGTCAAGGCTACCTTTACCCGGTAAGCCAGGTACTATGTGAACAAAAAGGGCAGGAGTGGTTTTCACTCCTGCCCTTTTTTTGTTTTCGGGGCTAAATGTGTTTTTTTCTCTTGACTTATAACATTCGTCAATATTATTTTCCTTCAGCGATTTAGTCCAAGCCTGCGTCTCAATGTTCTAATCCCGCCAGAGATCGATAGGATGTCCAGATTTCCTAATAGCATACGAGGGTCGATCCTCTCCCTAGGTCTACTGTGCGTGGGGCTCTTAATGCCTGCATTTGCACAGCGGCACCCAGAGTCTGGAGGTGCCCTACCGTACTATAACGATGAGCCAGGGACGTCTCGGGAGCCCGCCTGGAAGACCCGTCCAGCCTTCATGCGGGGGCCGATGGATCGCTACGAACGGGGACGCAGCTACCTCTTTCTGGGCGCGGATGACGGGGTTCCGTACATCAATTATGCCGATCAAAAGTATATTCTGCCGTTCCGAGAATTGGTCCCGTGGGCCGTTCTCTCGGGCCGACCTATGGAACAACGGTATGTGCGCTGGGATCGGCTCGGCAACTACATGGGCTCCAACTATCTGCGGGCATTTTCGCTCGAAGAGGGGCGCAGCAGTTCCGGAGATGGGCTCAGCTTGGTTGATCACCGCGGGTTCCAATTGCGCATTGGCCATTATGCCTACAAGAACCTCCACTGGACCGCTACCGTGGGGGCTGGGTCTGCCGGAGCGATCCGGACGCGTTTTACCCCCCTCACGTTGATCAATAGCTATATGGAGGCTGCCCGCCTCGATCTGGATTACAAAAACGCCAGGGACCGGGCCACGGTGATTTACAGCCGTGGTGGTAAAGCGGGGACCAACATCAATTTCTCCAATTGGGGTACCGAGTCGGGTGATTCGGTTCAGGAGTCACCGGTATTTCTCTATGGCGAGCACTGGCAGCACAATGTGGGCGATTACGCCACCTTCGGGACCACTTTTGTCAACCAGATTATGAATTATACCAAATCCCGGAATAGCAATGCTTTCCGTGGGGATTTGCCCTATAACATGCAGGGGCCCAAGACCATTTCCATAGTTGTAGCCGACGACTCGCCCAAAGAAACCCAGCACAACGCCAGGGTTTACAGTCTGGACATCATCATAGATGGCAAGAAGGACAACGAACCTGTTCAACTGACCAGCGTTTCCGGACAGCAGAGCTTCGATGCAAGGCTCGCGCCGGTGGTAGTAGGGGGACGGGCACTGGCAGATGGGGGGCGCGAGGCGGTGGGCAAGGAGACGATTACCTACACCTTTACCCTGCCGACAGATATCACCGGTTCATCCGCCCGCTTTGTGGCTGACGTAGCAGATGACTACCGCATTGGGGTGCGCCAGACCCACGATTTTTTGGGGGTGGGAAGCAAGGGCGAGCTCACCTCTACCCAGATGAGCTGGCCGGCTCCCTTCAATCAGGGTGAGGCGGGCACCCGGCGCCCCTTCAAATGGTACATCGAAGCAGACGAGGTGCCGTATTTCACGGTAGCTCGCTCCGAAGGCGTTGGTCCTCAGGGGGCCAACCGCAAGATGGTCAGTTTTGATTACGGCATGCCCACCGGACAGTCCCTTGCCTCAGTTGATTGGCAGGCTGATCTGGTGGGGTTGCAACTGAGTGGTGAAGTGGCGCACAATCTGCAGAACTATATGTATCCGCTGGGGGCCGACGAAGGCAAGCGCAGTACCCAGGGATCTCTGGCATACTGGCTCAAAGGGAATAAGGACCTCATCGCCGGGTTGAAATTGGGTGCCGAAGTCTATCGCCTTGACCCTGATTACAGCGGTGGATACGACAGTTTCCGCGGCGGTCTGCCCTTCCACATCGACAGGCAGACGAACCCCGGTATTAAGCCCGAAGGCCTCACGCATGAATATCCGATGGTCGAGGACAACGACGACAACGATACCTTCCCCGACGACCACAGCAATGAGGTGCCTTCTAATACCGCCGATCTGTACCCCGGTTGGCCCAACGCCTACACCTATCCGGGTTTGGACGATAATGTCGACTCCATCGTCGATCCTGATCGCAACGAGAACTTTGTTCCGGATTGGAATGAAGCCTTCGCGACCTACGAGACCGATCCTCCCAATTTTGTCTACGGAGTCGACTTCAACAACAACGAAATCCCGGACTTCCGCGAAAATGACGACCTGCCCGATTACCCCTACCGCCGCGACAGCGCGGGCCGGCATTTCCTGCTGTCCTATACCCGGCTGGGCAAATTAGGCAAATCCCTCACCTTTGGGCAGTACAACAACAAGGAAGTCGCCGGCAGCGGCAAGTCGACAGCGGTTTATATGCGTTTCCACAACGTACTGCAGAAGTCGGGCGTCGGCGAATTCCAGTTTGACTACGATATCAAAAAGGTGAAGGACAACATAGCTGACAACAGCTATATATTTTTCATCCCCCCGGATGATCTGGACGTTATTCCCTGGCTCAACAAGCCAGACGGTTCCCCGGACCGGGCAGGTTTGTACCGGCCCGCTACGCCGGATATACTTACCGAGCGCAACAGCTTGGTCCAGACCCTCTATATCAACACCAAATACCTCTGGCATCATCAGACCAATCTGAGCAACGGTCTCGTCTGGTTCCGCAACAGCCAGACCAAGGTCGACCTGGACGATGGCAGCGGGTTGCTGCAGCCCGATGATGTGCGCTCTCGTTTCACCATGATCAACAAGATCGACTATCGCTGGGCTAGGGGCAGTTGGACGGTGCAGCCAAAATTCAAGCATCGCCTCATCTACGAGTCTGTCGACAGCGAGGATGAGCCGCGTAAATCATATTCCGAATTTATCCCCCTAGTAGTGGCGGATTACCGCCTCACCAACAATACGTCCTTCCAATTCGGTGCCCAGGGTTTTGTGCCGCTGATTCCCTACCGCTGGGATCGGGTGCCCATCGCCTCTTCGCTGTCGCACGACACCGTCATTGGCAACCTCAATGTCTACCGCACCCTCGAAGATGGCTATTTTGCCGGACCGGACGCCCCCAATACTTATGGAACCTTCAAGCAGAGCGACTTCCTGGCCATGCTGCGGATTCGTGCCGAATATTTCGGTATCCGCGACAACTCTTTCTACCTCGGCTATCAGCGCACTCACCGGCAGTACGACAGCTTCAAAGAGCGGAATTTCAAACAGAATGTGCTCTTTGTCGAACTCATTTCGCCTTTCTGAAAAGCGTATGAAGCGGACGATTTACATCGGGATAATATCCGTGATGCTTCTGGGAAGCGGATGTGCGTGGCGATCTTCGTTCCAGGCGGCTCCCAAAATCGAGTACTATGCTGAAGCCAAGCCGGTTTTGCCGGAGGGGGAGACCTATTACGTAGACCCGATCGACAGTTCGGTGGTCTGGAGTCAAGAGGGGGTTCAGGTCAAGGTAAAGTTTTTCAGCGACCAGATGCTGAATGCCCAGTATAACCCTAAGGTCAGTCCTTACACTCTGTATCCATGGAAGGATCCCCGCCTGGGGTACACACCTCCGCTCTGGACAGTTTTTGAGGTGACGGTGATCAACCGCACCCAGGAGCGAGTGGAATTGGATCCCACTCAGGTGCGCCTGTGGCTGGATAACGGCAATTTCTACTACTGTCGACAGGGGGTTGGCCTTTGGTCGGACCCGGCCCACTACTTTGACTACTCCTACCTCAAGTGGGGCAGTCGGGATGGCGACATACAGTACTATGCCAATTTCGACCGCAACGATATCTGGAACAGAAGTGAGTATGTGCGCGAGAAGCCGGTAGTCAAGGGCAACAAGTACTCCGGGAAACTCACCTTTCCTCGCCTGCCTAGCGATACCAAGACTGTTACCCTCGAAGTCAAGAATTTCATCCTGGGTTTCGATCGCTTTGCGGTGGGTTATGGCAACCCCACTGAGTTTACGAATCTGAAGTTTCAATTCGAGATTTCCCAAGGAACCAGGGAAGTAGCGAGAAAACCAGAGAAGTAGTGAGAAAAGCTAAATGCGCCGGATAATAGCGATTGCTGCGGTAATGGCCTTGGGCCTGGAAGCGTGTACCCTCAAATACGATGTGTTGAGAGGGACTTCAGTTCCCAATCCTCCGACCGCGCCTATCAAGATCTACATCAAGGAGTTTCAAGTAATTAGCAAAGCCAGCGTGGTAGACCCGGCGGCGGCAGTGGGTGGTGCGGCTGAGGGTGGGGGCCATGGGGGTGGCGGTCTGGCCGAGAAATCGGGCAACAAACTGATTGAAATCTCGCGCCCATCGCGTATTGAGGACCTGTCTGGGGCCATTATCCGCGAATTGCGGAAGAACCAGGTCCGGGTATTTGCCCAACTCGAAATGGTCAAAGATCTGCAGACCGTGCGCTTGGTGGATAACCCCTTTGTGTTGGTTTCTTCTGATGCCGATGCCCAACTGGAGATCAGTGGTACCGCCCAGATCAACAGCCAGCGTATCGGTAAGGTGTTTTCCCAAGACACCAAGAATATCGAACTAGCCGTGACCGTCAAGGATCTCCAGAGCGGCAGCATCAGTCGGAAGACTCCGTTGGGGGTTGGGGTGAAAATGATCTTCAACTCCAAGGAATTGGAGGAGGCTATGGCGATAGGCGTGGTCACCAGCCTATCGCAGAAGATCCTCTTTTAGATCGTGAAGAGATGCGGGGCATGGGTGGTGCTTTTCTTGGGATGTTGGGTATATCCTTGTGGGGCTGAGTTGCAGACCAAAACTTTGGCTGATGCAGATGCTTTTGCGCAGGCAGTGTTGGAGGGGATACAGTTGCAGTCAGATGGCCTGGTGACCCTGGCCTCCCTACTGGAAGGGGCTAATCTGGCCTTGGGTCATCTCGCTGTGGATGAATATGGCAAGAAGGTCCCGCTGAGCGACGGCAGTGTGGCCATCGGGGGAAGTGAATGGATTTCTGGAACCCCCAACGTTTTCGGGAGGACCTTCACGGTGGATTTGGGCATGGATCGGGCGATCAACCGGGTGAGGATTCTGCCCGGAGGAACAGCCGAACTCCAGCCCGAGTATTTTGTCCGCGGCTACCGCTTGGAGGCTTCGACTCAAGGGCAGCCCGATATCTGGCATCGTCTGGCCGAGCAGCCGGCCAATTTCGCCCTGGCCGTGGATACGAGCAGCGACACCACTTGGAGTACCGTCGACCAATTGGGGAAACCGGTGCCGCGGCTGGGCCGTTACGTGAAGTTGACCGTCATCCGTGAGGATCGCAGCAACTGGGTGTCCATCGGAGATATTGAGGTCTATGGGACCGGATATGACAACCGGGGTCAACTCACCGGCGCCGTCGATTTCCCTGGACCCGTGAACGTAGGCCAGTTGCGCTGGCAGGGGGAAATGCCTTCGGGTACCCAGGTGTATCTCCTGACCGGCCCCCAGGGGGAGGATCTGGAAGTTCCGGCCTTGGCGGAATCCGCGGCGCTGCTCTTTGCAGGTGCGGAGCCGGTTGACGGGCTGCAGTACCGCGCGGTATTGGAGACCGTAAATCCAATCGTTACCCCGACATTTCACCATTTGGCAGTAGATTGGGATCCCGTCTTGGTGGCTCAAAAGGTACGGGGTTCCCTACTGCCCGACACTGCCCGGAAGGGGAGCGAAGCCAGGGTAGTCTACCGGGTGGATCTGGAATTTGGCTCAGGTGACTATGGAGTGGATTTGTTGCGCCTGGGGGCCGGATTTTCATCCATCGAGGCGATCCAGTTGAATGGCAGCAACTTGGATTACGAATGGCATACCGACGAAAAATATAGCAGCACTCAGGTGGACTTTCGCCGGGAGCTGACGGATTCTGGAGTGCTAGAGATCACGGGAAAGGTGCTCGTCTTGAAGGACCAGACCGCCATGCCAGTGGCCGTGGGTAACCGGGCGCAGGGAACGCGCGATGGCTATGTGAACTGGCAGCATGCCGGTGAAGCCCCGGGTGAAACCTGGACCTTGCGCGGCGTCGGACGCCCCCCCGATCTGTTGGGCGAGATCAAAATCATCCCGCGGCCCTTTTCTCCTTTTGGGGAAAAGAAGATGGAGTTCAGCTTTGTGGTGGGCAACCTGCAGCAGGCGACCGAAATCTCGATCGAGATCTTTTCCCTCGCCGGTGTTGAGATCCGCCGGTTGAGCCAGGTCGGTAGCGCCCGTGCTTACCATCTGGAATGGGATGGTCGCGACCAGGATGGCCGGGTTGCACCCCCAGGGCTTTATCTTTACGAGATTAGGGTAGACGCGGAGGACAATGCCGCCAGCCGTAC
>CAMAVQ010000035.1 GCA_945861755.1 Gemmatimonas phototrophica | reverse complement strand
GGCGCTGGTAGAAGACGTGCAGGTACTCCCATTTTTTCAGGTCGTCGGAAACAAAGAGATAGAGCCGGTCCCCTTGTTCGGCCTCGGGCGCATCGGCAGCGCGGCCCACCTTGTTGAGCACTAAAAGATTTCCGGTGAGCATATAGTACCGCCCGCCCTCCTTCCAGATGTTGGAGGGATCGGCCGAGCCGACGAGCAGGGGTTGCCCTTGGGCGTCCCGCAGTTCGGTGATGCCCCATTCGCTGGACTTGATCACTGGATTCGCGGCCAGTTTGGTCCAGGTCTCGTACGCAGGTCCCGGGCTCTGGGCCAGACCGATGCCCTTGTCGCCCCACAACATCCAGTAGGAGAGGGTGGCGGTGCCATCTTCATCCACAAAGGCCCCGCCGCTGAAGCAGCCCTCGTCCCCGTCGCCGGGCCCGATGGCGTCTGGGTGGTGCCGCCAGTGCAACAGATCGGCGCTGGAGATATGGCCCCAGCAGAATCCCGAGCCGCTGCGGCTGTAGAGGTACATCAGGTGGTAGCGCCCCCCGGCGTAGAAGGCCCCGTTCGGGTCGCCTGGCATGCCCTGGTCCTCGGGCACACAGAAGTGGTAGCGCGGCCGGGTGGCATCGGCCAGCAGGCGTTCGCGCAGGGCCCGGCTGCTGCGCACCGCCGCGTCGGGCACCGGACCGCCGGCCAGCCAGCTCTGGGGCTGAGCCGCACCGATGGCCTCCAGCTGGCGCAGGAAGGGCCCGGGGATCAGGCCCTTGCGCTCGATGGGCACATCCCAGGTGACCACCCCGCCCCTGCCGGTCACGTGCCGGGTATAACCCACGGCCATCTCCTCGGGAAAACGCGGCGGGCCCTGGCACCAGGACTGGCCCAGGTAGCTGAGCACGTGGTAACGGGCGCGGTGGCCGTGGCGCTCCACCCAGGGGCCCGGACATTCGGGCAGGGCCCCGGCGATCTCCCCGGCGGTATAGTCCTCGTGTTCGGAGTGGCAGATCACCGGCACCAGCACCCCCGGGTTGAAGGCGACAATGGCCTCGGGGTTGCCGGCCCGCAGCGCCGCAGCAAAGGTGCCGAAGTTGGGCTCCTCCTCATGGCGGTACATCTCGTCGGCGAAATAACACCCGTCGATCCACCAGCCCTTGACCTTGGTCCCCCACTGCAGCGACCAGGCGCGGATGACCTCTTCCCACCGGCACTGGAATTCGGCCAGCTTCTTGCCCGTCCGCTGGGTGCCCCAGCTAGAGGGCCAGCTGCCCTCGAAACCCCACTGCCAGCCCAGGCGTTCCACGGCCACCGGATCCGCGGCCGGCGCGCCGCTGGGCAGGTACACCAGCAGGTCGATGCCGCGTTTGTCGAGGGCGGCGTGCAGGTCGGTGACCAAATCCCGGCGCGAACACTTGCTGGGATGGATGCCCACCAACTCGTCGTACACCGGGTTGGGGGCGAGAAAATGGCCGGAGTTCTGGCCGATGGTGATAAAGAGATAGGGCGCCCCGACCCCGGCCAGCTGTCCGGCCAGGCCCTCGACGTCGAACTCGTCCACCCAGCTGTTCCACTCCTCGGCGCTCAGGCCCGCGCCGCCGTCGCTGCTGGGCGCGGCGCCCAGCCAGTGGCAGAACACCCCCCAGCCCTTGTGGGCGAACCACTCAGTGCGATCGTTCATCTTGCTCCTCTCAGTAAAGCCTTTCCTTCACTGCTTGGTCGATCTGCGCCTGCACCTCTTCCACGCTCTGGTCGATTTTGGCGTGGGCGATGAAGGTCTGCGCCATGGAGGGGACCGCCTCCAGGCTGGGCCAGTGCTGGGGCTCCCACAGGTGGGAGCGGATCATACATTTCGGGCAGTGAATAAAGGCTTCCTGCACCTCTACCACCAGGGCCAGATCCGGCACCTTGCCCTCCACCGCCATACCCTCCCGCAGTCCCTGGTCGCGCACGATCAGGGCGTTGCCCCCCACCCGCAGGGTGTCCTGTTTGCCGGGGATCATAAACAGGAGCGCCACCTGGGGTCGTTGGAGGATGTTGACGAAGGTATCGGCCCGCCGGTTGCCCAGCCGGTCTGGGATGGCCAGGGTGTACTCGTCGAGCACCTGCACGAATCCGGGCGGATCGCCCTTGGGGGAAACATCGAGCCGGCCCTGGGCATCTGTGGACCCGATGAGCAAAAAGGGCGAGGCGGCGATGAAGGCCCGGCAGTTGTCGTCGAGGGCAGAGACGGTTTTGTCCACTGCCCGCTGCGACGGGGCTCCCAGGACTTGGCGCAACTGCTCTTCAGTAGCGATGATCTCGTTGAATCTCGGTGGCATACAACTCCTCCTGTTGTCTTTAAGGATGGGGTGTAGAATAAGCCCATCAGCCGAGCACTTCAAGGGGGATCACCGCCCTCCGGCGGTTGGTGCTCGTCTGGATAATTCGGTATTATCTTACTGCCTTTGACCACTGAAATGGCAACGCGCCGCTGGCTTTTCAGCTTTCACGAGGATAGGGTATGTCCTTTGCCTTCACCGACCAGCACCTCGACCAATACCACACCCAGGGCTACACCGTCTTCCGCCAGATCCTGCCCTCCTCCCTGCTGGGCGAGTTGCGCCGGGTGGCGGCCCAGGCCCGGGAGATCGCCCGCCAGCAGCGCGGGGTCCAGACCCAGCGCCTGCAACCGGTGGGCAACTACCCGGAACTGGACCCACGGCCTTTTGTCGATTACGCCGAGTTGGCCCCCCTGAACGACGCGATCCAGCGCACCCTCACCCCGCGCCATACCCACGGCGACCGCCAGATGCTGGGCATCCTGCTGGAACCGGGCGAACTGCCCTGGTGTACCCAGTGGCACCGCGACTGGCGGGACAACGTCGCCGGCCTGGATTTGGCGCTATGGGATGCCCACTTCAGCGATGTCAATTACTTCAACCAGGTCAACTGCGCCCTGTACGAAGACCCTTGCACCTGGGTGGTCCCCGGCAGCCACTTGCGCCGCGATCTGCCCGGTGAGGCCGCCCGTTTCCCGGAACGCCCCATCGCCGGCCCGGTGCTCGATGGACTCAGCTACGAGGAGCGCGAGCGCCTCTGCCTGGACTACTGCCGCAGCATGCCCGGTGCCCTGCGCCTCCATCTGGGGGCCGGTGACTTCTGCCTGTACCGCAACTGCCTCTGGCACCTGGGCAATTACCTGCCCTACCAACTGCGGGCCACCCTGCACGACGCCGTAGACACCCCCGAATTCCTCGCCTGGCGAACCATGGCGCTCGAAAACGCGCAAGCGCGCCGCACCGCCGGACACGGTATGGACAACCCCAACAAAGCGAGGTAGCGGCTTTTTCCGCCCATGGCGACTTTTCCCCTGTACACCACCTCCTTCCGCGGCCTCGGCCAAGTCACCGAGCGGGAGTTGCGCGACCGTTTCAGCGCCAACCTCACCGAACTCTCCTCTTGCCGGGTCCGCGACTACGACCTGACCTGTTTCACCTTTTCCGGCATCCCAGACGAACTCTTTGAACTGGGCACCATCGAGGATCTTTTTTATCAGGTCAGCGCCCTGCCCCTCAGCGGAGAAACCACCGATCTGGAGGCGCTCAAGGTCCACTTTCAGGATGCCCCAATTGACGCCGGGCTGAATCTGCACCGCCGGCACACCGCCCGACACGACCGCAAACGCACCACCTTCCGGGTGGTGGTCCAGGCCCGCGACACCTCCTGGCGGCACTACCGGCGCGTCGACATGCAAAAAGCCATGGTGCAGGCCATCAGCCGGCGTTTCCCTCGCTGGCGGGTGGTGGATGACAATGCCGATCTGGAATTCTGGCTCCAGCAGGCCGACCGCGCCCTGCTGCTGGGCCTGCGCCTCTCCGACCGGGAGCTGCGCCACCGCACCTACAAAGTGGCCAATATCCCCGGCTCGCTGCGGCCCACCATCGCCCACGCCCTGGTCTACCTGGCCGGGGTGCAGGATGGGCAGGTGTTTCTCGACCCCATGTGCGGGGCCGGCACCCTGCTCCTGGAGCGGGCCCGGGCGGCCCGCCATCACCTGCTGGTCGGCGGCGATTTTAATCTCAAGGCCGTAGCCCAGGCCGCCGAGAACTTTGGCCCCCGGCACCGGCCCCGCGGCATCCTGCGCTGGGACGCCACCCACCTGCCCCTGCCAGATGCCTGCGTGGACCGGGTGGCCGCCAATCTGCCCTGGGGCAACCAACACGGCTCGCCCGAGACCAATCCGGCCCTGTACGCCGACACCGTGGCCGAGTTGAACCGCGTCCTCAAACCCGGAGGCCGGGCCGTCTTCCTCACCAGCGAGTTCTCCCTCCTGCGGGATGCCCTCAAGAAACAGCCCGACCTGTACCTGGCCGAGCAGTTGCGCAAGGTGGGGGTGTTGGGCCGCGAGGCGGATATCTTTGTGGTGGGGAAAAAAGGGGGCGAAGCCGAAGGGCGGATACCTAAGGACGCGCCAGCGCCGCCACTTCCTCCGGGTTGAGGGCACGACCGTACAGCCGCACCTCGGCCAGATTCCCGGAGAAATAGTCCACTGCCCCAAAACCCAGGTGCAGGGGCGCGGTGGTCTGCAGGTCGTAGCACGTGCCCGCAAAAGGCGCAGAGCCGGCAACCTGGCGGCCATCTAAGTAAAGCACCAACCGGTCCGCCTCGCGCACCGCCGCCACCTGATGCCAGCCATTGCCCAGGTCGTGCTCGTGCGCCACCGCCTGACCGATGCGGGTGCGGTAGACCCGGCCGGCCTCGGGCAGCGGCTTTTCCTCGGCGTATCCCCGGCAGGTGCCGGTCCCCGCGTAGAGCATCCCCCCAAAAGCGGTGATGCAGGGCACCCGCGCCCACGAGTCGACGTGGCCCGGATCGTACCCCGGAATGGCCAGCAGCCGGCGCATCATCTCCCATCGGCCCCCTCCCTGGTAGCGGTACACCTCGCCTTTGGGGATCACCCCCGCGAAGAAGGACCCGTTGTGTACCGTGAGGTCGTTGATCTCGTTGATCCGCTCGCGCAGGGAAGGACGGAGGTCGCCGACCAGGCCCATGTCCTCCCAGGTCTGCCCGTGGGCGTAGCGGGCGATGTGGCCCTGGGGCCAGGTCCCGGTCCACAGATCCCCCCGGTACACCTGTAGGCAATGCACCTGGGTATTGCCAAGGGGGGTACCCAGATACTCCCATTCGGCCCCGCCCAGGTAGCGGTGGATGGGTCCGTTGCCGCCGGCGTACAACTGTCCGTCGTGGACCATCAGGCTGAAGACGTGGCGCTGGTCCCCGGGCCGGCCGCAATCCTCCCACTCCGTCCCGCCCCGGTGGCGGAAAACCCGGCACGAATCCGGGTGGATCAGCGGATGGCAGACATCGGTGCCGCAGTACAGGTCCCCCTGGAAAGAGGCCATGCTGAGGATGCGGTAGTTGCGACCCACCTGGCCCAGATCCTCCCACTCGGTGCCGCCCAGATAGCGGTACACGTGGGCGAAGCTGCAGTGCTCCGGCCCCGTGACCACCCAGTCCTGGCGGCCGGTGCCGCAATAGAGCTGGCCGCGGTGGACGAGGAGGGCATAGGCCGAGCGCTGGCCCAACTCCGGACTGACCCGGCCGCAGTCCACCCACTCCTGCCCGCCGGCGTAGCGCCAGACATGGCAGGCCTGGGAACCATCGCCCATGGCGTCGGCCTGGGCCGCGTAGAGCTGGCCGGCGAAGACAGTCAGCGCCGAGACATAGGTATTGGTGGCATGCAGGACACCGCAGTCCTCCCAGGCGGAGTCCATGGCGTTGTCGATGCCAAAGTGCAGGTGGCGGCTGTCGCCGTGGGCGTTGTACCCGGGGGAACTGGTGTTGAGGTAGAGATTGAGACCCCGGCGGCTGGCAGGATCGTACTTGCCGGCGATATCCCCGATCACATCGCTGTGGTCCTCTTCCACTCGCACCCAAGCTGTCAGGGTGAAAGGGTCTTTGCCCAGGGCCAGGCTGGGGTGGTGGGCCACCTCGACGCAGTCGTCGATGCCGTCGAAACGGGCGGCCGTGCCCGGTCTGCCCCCAGGTCCGGCAACGGAGAAGTCCACCCCGTGGGGCCGGCCGTGGTGGTCGTTGCCCGAGTGATCGCGGGCGTCTCCGGCCAATTTCCAATACCCGAGCAGACCTCCTTTGAGTCTGTCCATTTTCCCCTTTAGGTATTCAAGACTGGCGCTCTAGCCGCCAGCACTGGTGGATGCGCGGATTGCGGGCAAAATCCTCGGGCAGGGTCTTGCGGGACAGATCCTCTACCGCCAGCCCGGCCAGCGCCTCCTGGTCGAGCTTGAAGCGCCGGTTGTTGGTCGAAAAGAGCAGGATGCCTTCGGGCTCCAGCAAGCGGGCCGCCCCCTGGATCAACTCCCCGTGGTCGCGCTGGATGTCCAAGGTCTCCTCCATGCGTTTGGAGTTGGAGAAGGTGGGCGGATCGAGGAAGATCAGGCCATAGCGCCGCCGCTCCCGCTCTGCCTGCCGCAGCCATTCCAGGCAATCGGCCTGCACCAGGTCGTTGCCCCGCTCAAAGCCGTTGAGGGTTAGGTTGCGCTGGGCCCAGTCCAGATAGGTGCGGGACAGGTCCACGGTGGTGGTGGACATGGCCCCCCCCAGGGCCGCGTGTACCGTGGCCGTGCCGGTGTACCCAAAGAGATTGAGAAAGCGCCGGCCCCCGGCCAACTCCCCGATCAGCGCCCGGGTGAGCCGGTGGTCCAAAAAGAGGCCGGTGTCCAGGTAGTCGGTGAAGTTGACCAGAAAGCGGCAGCCCCCTTCGCGCACCTCGTAGAAACGGCCCTCGGCCGCCTGCTTCTCGTACTGGGCCTTGCCCCGCTGCCGGCGGCGCATCTTGAAGAAGAGGTGCTCGGGAGGGATTTCCAGGGCCAGGGGCAAGAGGGCCAGGGCCTCCTCCCGCCGGGCCGTGGCCTTGCCCTCGTCCACTTCGGTGGGGGCCTGGTACTCCTGGACATGGGCCCAGGTGGTCTCTCCCTGGTACAGATCCACCGCCAGGGCGTATTCGGGGAGGTCGGCGTCGTAAAGCCGGAAGCAGCTGATGCCCTGGCGCTGGGCCCAACGGCCGGTGAGCCGCACGTTGCGCTTGAGCCGGTTGCGCAGCATCTGGGCCCCCGGACTTTGGGGTACCGGCGGCGGCGGGGCGGTCTGGCGGGGGGTTGCGTCTAGGCTGAAGATCAGCAGCCGACAGCGCAGCGCGCCGTTGTACAGGGTATAGGAGCGGCGCGGGCGCAGCGGGATGCGCAGCTCGACATTGCCGGCGAAAAGGGCCGCTTGCCAGCCCCCGAAGCGCTCCTTGAGCACCTCTCCCAACTGGAGATAGAGCCGGGCCAACTCCCGCTCCTGGCCCAGCCTTTCGCCGTAGGGCGGGTTGGCCACCACCAGCCCAGCCGGCCCCTCGGGCCCCACCTGGGCGAAAGCCCCCTGCTCGAACTGGATCGCCCCTTCCAGACCAGCGCGCGCCGCATTGGCCCGGGCCGCCCGGATGGCCTGGGGATCGGCGTCGCAGCCGCGGATCAGCGGGATATGCGCCCGCCCGGCGGCCCGACGTTGGCCGGCCTCAGCCAGCAGGGCTTCCCAGATCTTGGGCTGGTGGCCCTTCCATCCCTCGAACCCCCAATAAGTGCGGCCCCAGCCGGGCGGGCTGTCGGCAGCCATCAGCGCGCCTTCGATCAGCAAGGTGCCCGAACCGCAGAGCGGGTCCAGCAGGCTCCCCCCTCTTTGGGCGATGGCCGGCCAGTCCGCTCTCAACAAAATCGCGGCAGCCAGGTTTTCTTTGAGCGGGGCTGCCAGGCCCTCCTGCCGGTATCCGCGGCGGTGCAAGCTTTCGCCGGCCAGATCCAGGCTCAGGGTCGCCTCCTCCCCGGCCAGGTGCAGGTGCAATCGCAGATCCGGACGGGCCAGCTCCACCGAGGGCCGCACCCCGTGTGCCTGCCTGAACTGGTCGACAATGGCGTCTTTGACCCGCAGGGCAGCAAAATGGGTGTGGTTGATCGGCGTCTCCCCCGCCGTGCAGTCCACGGCCAGGGTGCCCTCTGGGGCTAGGTGCGTCTCCCAGTCCAACTGGCCAACCCCATGGTACAGGGCCTGGGAATCGGCCGCCGGAAAACGGGCCAGCTCCAACAGGATACGGCTGGCGGTGCGCGACCACAGGCAGGCGCGATACCCTATTTCCAACTCTCCGGCAAACCACACCCCCGACCGGTCCGTTTCGACCTCGGTGGCGCCCATGGCCTGCAACTCGCCGGCCAGCAGGGGCTCCATCCCGCGAGGGGTGGTGGCGAAAAACTTCGGCATTTTTATTTTCCCCGCGTCCAAGAGAAGAGCTGCTGACCCAGCCAGGGGACGCGCCGCAAGAGGGTCAACGCGGCATGGGTGCCACCCGGATGCATCAGCACCCGCTGCAAAAGCCCGCCCAAGCGCAGCCGCAGGCGGAATTCGCCCTGCCAGCGCTGGGCGTACTGGGCTGACAGGGCCGGCCCGCTCAGCGCGCCGCGCAGAAAATTATCCCCTAGGGGGGCGAGCAATTCCCCGGCGCGCAACGCCATGGCCATGCCATCCCCGCAGAGCGGCGCGATGCCGCCGCCAGCGTCCCCCACCAGCAGCATCCCATCTAGCGCCAGCGCCGAGGGGCCAAAGGTCAAGTTGGCAGCCGCCAGTGCCTGATCCCAATCCGGAGACATTTCCTCTAACCTACTGGCCAACAACGAATTTTGTGACATGACCTCGGCGCTGAATCGCCGGCAATCGCCGCCGGCCCGGCGAAAGGCATCGACCCGGGTCAACAGACAGAGGTTCACCTCGTTTCCCCCCACCTGGCACAGTCCGGCGTACCCACCGGGAAAGCTGTGTAATTCGACGCCGGGCCATTGGCCGCGTGCGTGGACCTTCAATGCCATCAGCTCTCCTTTTTTCCCTGCCCGTCCCTGCCTGCCCCAAGCTCCCACCACCAGCCGCGCCCGCAGCGGCGTGCCCTGGAGTGTGGTCCTGAACCCCTCTGCCAGGTTCCCCTCCACCCGGCGGACCTTCTCCCCCTGCACCACCTCCACCCCTGCAGCAGCGCAGTGGGCCAGGAGCAACGCGTCCAGCCGGCGTCGGCTGCTGCCCAGCCCGGCGATGGGCAGCGGGGCCTGCCAGCATTGCCCCGATAGGCTGCTGACCAGCAGCTCGCCGATGCGGGGAAAGCCCCCCAGGGCCTCGCCTAGCCCCAGGCGGCCCAGGCTCTGCACCCCCTCCGGGGAGAGGAATTCACCGCAGAGTTTGTCCGCCGGGCCGGCTAAACGCTCGACCAGGATCACCCGCCAACCAGCCTGTCTCAGGGCAAGGGCCGCCGCACACCCTCCGGGACCAGCGCCGATGACCAGCACATCGCAATGCATTCAGGTCCAGTCTGGCAACTATTTAGAGGCCGTCATCACCCAGCGAAAAGCCCAGCGCCATTGCAGGGAAAGGGGCACACCGCTCTGCCGGGCCAGTTCCGCCAACTCCCCCCGGACAAACCCCCGCAGCACGCTGAGGGGGCCGTCGTGCTGCACCATCCGGCTCCGAGACCACAAGACCGTCCCCCATTTCACCGGATAAAATGAAAGCGGGTGGCGGTGCAGATCGTTGATGATCAGGCCGCGCCGGCACAAGCCAAAGAGCAGCCCCAGGAGGCGAGCTGCCGTGGGCTGCGGAAAGTGGTGCAGGAACAGGGCGCTGTGGACATAGTCGAAGCTGCCCAGGGCAAAGGGCAGGGCAAAGGCATCGGCCCGGAGCACCTCGATTTCCGGGAAAGGCGCGGTCTGGCGGCGGGCCCAGGTGCAGATAGCCGGATTAAAATCCACGACCACCACCCGCATCTCCACTCCTATAGAACGCCCCCATTTCACCAGGGCCACCGGGATATCCCCGGCGCCGGTTCCCACATCCAATACTCTAACCTTCCCTTTCAACCCCAACTGCCCAAACGCGTTGAGCGTCGCACCTGTACCACCCAGAAACCGGTTGATCCACCTCAATTCCACCAGGGCCCGCTCCAAATCCGCGCCCGCCGCCCCGGCTTCGTCCATGTACTCGGTGCCCTGGGTGCGCCGGCCCCAGTCAACCACGGTGCCACCGCATCCCCTCCAGGCTCAGCCCCGGGCCAAAAGCGAGGGCCACCCCGCGCCCCGGTCTGCCCTGCGCCAGGAGGCGCTCCAGCACGAAAAGCAGGGTGGGCGAAGACATGTTGCCGTACTCGCGCAGCACCGCGCGGGCCGACTCCAGTGCCGCGACAGGCAATTTCAGCGCCCGCTCGACCGCTTCCAGGATGGCGCGGCCCCCGGGATGTACGGCCCAGAACGCCACCTGGTCCCGCTCCCAACCCCCGGCCGCCAGCAAGCCCGCCACAAAAGCAGGCACTGCCCGGCCCACCGCCTTGGGCGCGGCAGCGTCCAGGCCCATCCGGAATCCCCGATCGCCGATCCGCCACGACAAAACCTCTGCGGTGTCTGGCACCACATCGGAGGCAAATCCTTCCAGCGCACACAACCCTTGGCCTTGCCGGCGGCCAGGGGCGCTGAGCACCGCGGCGGCGGCCCCGTCGGCGAAGAGGCTGTTGACCACCAGGTTTTCCTCGGTGGGCGTGCGGCAAAAATGCAGGGTACACAGCTCCACACACACCAGCAGGACCACCGCCTCGGCATCGCTGCGGCAGATGGCATCGGCGACCTGCAGCCCCTGGAGGGCGGCCTGGCAACCCATGAAGCCGATCTGCAGCCGCCGCACCTGGCGCCGCAGTCCCAGCCTTTCGACCAGGGCCAACTCGGGGCCAGGGGCAAAAAAACCAGTGCAGGTCACCACAATGAGGTGGGTGATTTCATCGGGCTGGAAAGCGCCCTGCAGGGCCTGACGGGCAGCGGCTTCGGCCAGGGGCAGGGCCTGTTTTTCGTAGGTCGCCATGCGCTGTGCCGTGCCCGCCTCCCCGGTCAGGTCTCCCGGCATTTCGCCGAACTCGGCGCCACAACTGTGGCGGAACTGGATCTGCGAGCATCGATACAGGTAGCGCAGGCGCCGCGCCAGGGCTTGGTCGGCAGGAAAGCAGGCGGCCATGAAGCGGCAGGCCTGCTCCTGGCTGATTCGGTGGGCGGGTACAGCCGTGCCGATGCGCCAGAGGGTGGTGCCGGCGCGCTCCACCATGGACTTCAACCGCCCCCGGTGCGGCGCTGCAACTCGGCAACTATGGACGGCATCATCTGGCCGAGCTGCCGGCGGACGATATACGCCGCCAGGAAGCCGGGCACCCGCCGGTAATGCACCCTGGCCTGGTAGGAAATCACGGTCCGCTCCCCCCGCGGCGTCAGCTTCCAGCATCCCTCGTAGCTCTTCAACTGCCCCTCCACGTGCCTAAAGCGCAACTGGTCTGGGGCCACCTCCACGTACTCCAGGGTGAAGATGAAGGTCCAGGGCATGATCAACTGGCTGGTGACCACCTGCCGCACCCATACCGAAGAATCGGTGCGGCTCACTACCCGGCTGCTGTCCACATTGGGCATGTACTCCGCCAGGCGCTCGTAATCGGTCAGCAACTGCCAGACCTCCTGCAAGGTGCCCGGTCCTTCGATCCAGGCCTCGATATTGAGCACCCCATCCTTGGCCTTCACCGCCATCTTCGGCTCCTCGGCCCAGGCCCTCGAACAGCACAGCCCGCACAGCCAACAGAACAGGAGACACGGCAAAAGCCGCAGGCTTTTAGCGGCTGAGTTCACAGGCGATGAAGATCCAGAATAAACCCGAGGCACCCGCGCAGACCCCCAGGGCCCAATCGTGGTTCTGGTGCGGCGTCTGGCGGGCAAAACGCCGGCCCCAGGCCTGGATAGCCCACCAGAAGGCCGCGTACCCTGCGGGCACCACCCAGGCCCAGAAGGGTCTGAATATCGAGCCGGCCAGCACTACTCCTCCCAGCAGGCCCATGCCCGCCCCCACCAGCCCGCGCGCGGTCTGGAAGACCCGCTCCGGACCATAGCGCACCGCAAAGGTGAAATCCCCCCTGCGGCGATCCTCCTCGATCTGGTAGACCTGGGTCAGGGGGTAGATCCCGGTGATGAAGAGGGCCGAAACCAGGGAGAGCAGATATAGCTCCCAATCTGCACCCCGCCCACCGGGCCCGGCCAGCGCACCCATGAAAAAGGGCACCAACCCCTGCCCAACCGTCACGGTCAGCAGGCTAGCCAGGGGCCGCGCCTTCCAACGCCAGCGCGGATGGGAATAGGCCACTCCCAACACCAGCATGAACAGGCCCAGGCCAGCCATGCGCCAGCCCCACCATCCCATGAGGGCCACAGCCCCCGCTGCCAGGCCCAAGCCACCCCACTGCTCCAGCCGGCCCGCTGGCGGAGGGTTTTTCATGCCACCCACCGGCCCGGTGTCCTGGTCGTAGGCGCTGTTGTATGCGGTCATCCCGCCGTACAGCCCCACGTGGACCAGGAGAAAGAGGACCAGGAAAGACCCGTCCGGCACCCCCCCGGCCTGCGCAAAGCCCAGGAGAAACACCGGGGCCAGGACCAACTGGAAGTGCAGGCGCAAATGGCGAAGAAAAGACCCCCAGGCCACGTCTAACGCGCCACTTTTACCGGCTTCCCGAGTTTGGCTGACTTGTAGGCCGCCTCGGAGAGACGCGCCACTTCCAGGGCGTACCAGGGCCGCTCGTACCCCTTGCCCCCGTTGCGGATCCACCGGAAAAGGGCCGCGTCCGGGTTGTCTTCCACGATGCGCGGGGGGATCTCGATGGGCTGGTCGTTGAGGAGGACAGATTTGATTTGCCACTGGTGCAGATGGAAAACCAGACAGCCTTCGCTGCCGTGGATGGCCAGGCGCTCGTCGTGCCGGCTGGCACTGCCAAAGGTATTGAGGGTGCCGAGAGCCCCATTTTTGAAGCACACATTGACCACCGCCTTGATGTCCACCTGCTTGCCCTCGTTGTCGACAAAGGCGCTCACCCGCTCGGACTGAAGTCCAGTAATCCACAAGGTCGAGGCCACCAGATGGCTGCCGGTGTCGAAGAACATGCCTCCCCCCGAGAGTTCGGGGACCAGACGCCAGCCCCGTACCCCGCTCCAGTTCTGGGTCACGTAGGCTACCACTCCCCTGATCTCGCCTAAAACACCTTTGGCAATCAATTCTCGCGCATAGACATGCGGCGCGTAATAATTTCGCTGGTAGCTCACCTGCAAGAAGCGTTTCCGTTGGTGGGCCAGCTCGATCAGGGCTTTGGCTTTCCCCGAAGTGATGGTCAGCGGTTTCTCCACCAGCACATGCAGGTCGTGCTCTAGGGCAGCCCGCACCTGGGCATAGTGGGAGGCATGTGGAGAACTGATGAAGATCGCGTCCAGCTTCTCCTTGCGCAACAACGTTTTATGATCAGTATACCAAGGCACTTCCCGGCCATATTTCTCCATCAATAAGCGGGCTTGGGATTCCTCGGTGTCCACCACCGCCACCAACTCCACCTTGCCGTCTTCGTGCAGGCGGGGCACATGGGCGCCGCGCATATTGCCGCCGCAGCCAATCATGGCGATGCGTATCTTGCTCTTGGCCAATGCAGTATCTCCTATGAATTGTAGATCTTGAACAGCGTAGTGATCCCCCCGAACATGCCCGGAAAGCGGAAGAGTTCCGGGTCCTGGCTGCCGATGCGGGCGATCACCTCCGGACTGAGCAGGCCCTGCTGGCGGGCGAAGAGCGCCTCCTCCCCGTCAATGGCGTACGCCCCCTCCTGGCGCGCCTGGGCCTGGGTCTGCCGCACCTGGGGGTCGGACTCTACCTTGAGGGCCATACGCGTGAAGAAGGCCGCCAGCAGTGCCTTGTAGGCCGCCTGATCCTCGCTGGCCAGGCAGCGGGCATGGACAAAGGCCTCCTGGGCTTTGGTCAGCCTGGCCGCATACTCGTCCGGGGCCTGGCCGTCCAGGGTGAAAGGCGCGGCATTGCCCAGGAGCGGGGTGCGGTCCTGGGTCTGGAAAGCCACCAGCACCCGCCGGCCCGGCCGGGGCCGGGCCCGGAGCCGGACCACACTGCGCGGGTCGATGCGCAGCAACTCCCCTTCGCGCACTGGGAGGTCGCGGACCCCGTCTTCGGTCAATACCTCCAACCAGCCTTCCTCCATATTGAACACTTTAAGGTGTTCCAGCGGAACGTTTTCCACACCACATCTGCCAAAAGGCACACAAGTGGCCCAATCCCCTGGTTCGCCCTGGACCGGAGCGACTGGCTGCCCGGCGAGGGCGGCCAATTCCCCGGCCAGATCAGCGGCCTCTCGTTCCGGGCTGGTCTCCAGGGGCAGCAAGAGCCCCTCCTCAGTGAGCCGGGCCCGGTACGGCACCCCGTAGCCGAAAAGCCGGGCCCGCAGTGGATCGCCCATGGCTTTAGCCCAACTCCCCGGCCTGTTCGGCCGCCTTGCGGAAAGCCAGGGCGTACTCCTCGATCAGTTCGGGCCGGAAGCGTTTGAACCAGGGGATCCAGAAGCAGCGCTCCGGCAGGCGCTCGCTGATCGGCAAGCTGCCCTTGGGCTGGCGCAGGTCGCGGTCGCTGTGGGCGATACGGGTGGGTTTGCCGTGGCCGTACACGTCGGCCTCGTTGAGCACCGGGTGCAGGTGCATCAATGGATTTGCCCCCGGATTGCAGGCCCCCACCCCCTCGGCCCGCACCGCCTCGCAGAAGCGGGCAATGGGCAATCCGCCCAATTCCTCGGGCACGTAGATCCCATGCGCCGCGTACCACCCCCCCATGGTGCTGCCCGAGTCCTTGGCCGGCCGGTGGGCCCGGATGCCGGGCACGCCTTCGAGCAGATCCCAGAAATAGTTCATGGCCTGCTGGATCTCCCCCATGCGCTCCCGGTAGCGGCGCAACTGCACCCGCCCCACTGCCGAGGAGAGCTGGTGCATCCGGTACTTGTACCCGCCCAGGGGCATGCCGGCAAAGGGCTTGAGCTCGGGGAGTTGCAGCTCGGGACCCCGTTCGTAGTGGCCAAAGGCCGCGGCCCGCTGGTAGATCAAATCGTCATTGGTGACCAGGAAACCGCCCTCGCCACAGGCCAGGGATTTGCCCGACATGATCGACATGGCCCCCACATTGCCTATGGTGCCCAAGAGCCGGCCCTTGTACAGGGCACCCTGGGCGTGCGAGACATCCTCGATCACCTTGAGCCCCCGCCGGTTGGCGATCTCCATGATCGGGTCCATATCGGTGGGATGGCCGCAGTAGTGGACGGTGATGATGGCTTTGGTCCGGGGGGTGATGCGGTGCTCCACGTCGGCCGGGTCCAGGGTGAGGGTATATGGATCAGTCTCCCCAAAGACCACCGTCCCCCCCAAAGTGAAGACTTGTAAGACCGAGCCCCAATAGGTCAGGCTCTGGCAGATCACCTCGTCCCCGGTGCGCACCCCGCAGGCATACATGGCCGCCTGGATGGCCGCGGTGCCGGTGTTGTGGCACAGGGCGTACTTCAGCCCGAACCACTGACTCAGATCCTGCTCAAACTTGTGGGTCACGTCAGTGGCCGACATGGCGCCCCGGCGCAACACCTCCAGCACCGCGTCTTCGTCCTCCTGGGTGATGATGGGCCAACTGAACAAATCGCCGGGCTCGCGCTGCACGGCCTTGGGTCCGCCGTGTACGGCCAGCTTGCTTTCCTGAGCTATCGCTGTCACTGGGCACGCTCCTATGGGTTAATTTTCCCTGCGCTGGCGCGGGGTGCAGTGGGTCTGGACCGAGATCTGCACCTCCATGCGCGAAACCGCTCCCGTGCTGCGGAAGCTCCCCTCCGTGGGCCTGGCCTGCTCATGGGTGGGGCCAGCGGCCAGGGCCACATGCCGGTCCACCACCGATAGGCCCTGGGTCGGATCGTACCCGCGCCAGCCCGCCCCCGGCAGATAGACCTCGGCCCAGGCGTGCAGGTCGTGCCGCTCCTCTTCCGGAGCGTCCGCCTGGTACCCGCTGACGAAACGGGCAGGCACGCCCATGCAGCGACAGGCCTCCATGAAGAGGAAGGTCAGGTCGCGGCAGGCCCCCTGGCCCAGGTACAAGGTACGCTCCGGAGACCAGGGATCGCCATCGGCGCGGAAGATCTGGGCGCAGGTCTGGTGGATGTGGGTGTTCAGCGCCCCGAGAAAGGGGAGGGTGCTGCCACCGGTATCCCGGGCGAGGCGGCGGGCCAGGTCCGCAACTTCGCCTTCCAGGCTGCGAGCCGTGCGGTAAGGCGCCAGGAGCGGGGCCAGACTAGGGTCGCAGCGCAGGGGCAGTTGGAGGGCGGCGGGGTCCAAGTAAAAATCGAAAGGGTTGCGGGCCGTCGTCTCCACCTCCGAGGCGGTGCTGAAGGTCAGGGAAGGGTATTCGCCCCCGAACCACAGGCGCACCGCCGTGTTCCCGTCTAACTCCAGGCACTGGGAAGAACCCGCTGGCTGGGGGGAAACCTCCAAGTTAAAACGGTTGAGCCGCTGCACCCCGTCACTGCGGGGCTGCAGCCGCAGGGTATGGGGTTCCAGGAAGACCGGCCGGTCGTAGCTGAACTGGGTGGTGTGCGAAATCGAAAAATACACGAAGGCCTGCCTTCAGGGGGCCGGAGGATAGGTCCCGGGGCGCGCCGACCTGCCGGGCGTCCGGGAGAAGACTTCATCTATCCACTTGGCCGGGGCCTGGTCGACCAAGAGACGCAGCTGCTCCTGCCACCAGTCGGAGGTGGAGATCAGCGCCTCCCTTTCGTAGCAATGCTCCACCAGCGCAAAGGTGTCCCGCCGGTAGACCACGATATCCAGGGGGAAATCCACATCCGTAGCGCTGGTCCGGGTGG
Organism: Gemmatimonas phototrophica; assembly: GCA_945861755.1. GTDB lineage: Bacteria > Latescibacterota > UBA2968 > UBA8231 > UBA8231 > SICG01. The sequence continues at coordinate 13,247 of CAMAVQ010000035.1, read as the reverse complement.
CGTCAAAGGCTAGGTACCCGATCTTGAGGGCCAGCTCCATCGGGGTCTCGTAGCGCAGGGCCCGGTCGAGTAGGGGTTTGCCGTAACCGGTCTCGCCGATGATATAGTACGGGGTGCCGGCACCGATCTCCACCCAGTTGGCCTGCGGGTAGAGCAGGTAGAGTTTGTGTTCGGCATCGTTCTCCAACTGCCCGCCCACCAGGGCGTGCAGATTAAAAGGCAGACCGCTTTCCTCCAGCGCGTGTTTGTCCTCCTTGGCCGCCCGCCGGATCTGTTCGGCAAAGGCGTTGACCGCCTTGTAGAGTTTGTCGAACTCCCGGTCGCTCTCCTGAATCACTTCCTCGAAATAAGTAAGCGCCTTGTCGCGCACCGAGCGCAGGCCCGAGGTCATCACAAACATCGAATGCCGGCCGTTCTGGTGGATGGAGACCTTGCGCGCGGTGCTGTGTTCGGTACCCGAGGTTACGCGGCTATCGGCGATGCCAATCAACCCCCCCGCTACCTTCATACCCAGACAAAAACTCATGTTTGCTCCTGATTAGACGCCTGAGCCCTGCCCGCCGGGCGCAGGGCAAAAAAGGTGGAAAAGACCGCGGCATCGATGTGATTGAGCCGGAGCTGCAAATCGTCGAGGAACTCGTGTAACCCCCCGGCGATCACCTCGTCGATCCGGGCGTAACTCAGTTCGGCGCACAGCCGGCCCAGCTCCTGTTCGACTTCGTTGTGAAAGGTGCCCGCCGCCGAGCCGGTGAGGGTGCGCAGCGATTCCTCCGCCGCAATCAGGCAGTGTAGGATGGCGCGCGGGAACTCCCGGTCGAGGATCAGGAAATCGGCGATGCGCTCTGGGGCGATCAAGCCAAAACGCTTGCGATACATCTCGAAAGCGCTGGCCGACCGGAGCAGGGCTGCCCACTGGACATTGTCCACCGGGGTGCCCACATCCGCCGGGTCTGGCAGCAGGATGAAATACTTGACGTCGAGGATGCGAGAGGTTTTGTCGGCCCTTTCCAACAAGCCGCCGAGCTGGCCAAAGTTCCAGCCCTCCCCGCGCGACATGGTGGCGTCGGCGATGCCCCCGTAGAGGTGACTGGCCATCTTGATCTCGGTGAAGAAGTCGTGGGGGGTCTCCACGGCCCTTTCCCTGCCCGCCCCCTTGACCAGCAGGTAGAAGCGGTTGATCTGCTCCCACATCTCCGAGGAGATGATCTCGCGCACCGAACGGGCGTTCTCCCTGGCCCGGGACAGACAGGAGAGGATGGAGTTGGGATTTTCAAGGTCAAAGGTGAGGAAGTCGATCACCCGTTCCCGGTTGGCCTGCCCGTAGCGTTCGGCAAAGATCTCGTGGTCTCCGGTCACCAACACCAGCGGTTCCCATTGCTCGCCAGTGACCGTGCCCAGGTCGAGGACCAGGTGCAGGTTGACGTGGATGAAACGGGCGACGTTTTCGGCCCTTTCGAGGTAGCGGTTCATCCAGTAGATGGATTCGGCGACCCGGCTCAGCATCGCCTAAGCTCCCTGCGTCTGGGACGCGCCCTCGTCCAACACCCAGGTGTCCTTGCTGCCCCCACCCTGGGAAGAGTTGACCACCAGGGACCCCCGCTTGAGGGCCACCCTGGTCAGGCCCCCGGGCACGATGTAGCTCTCCTTGCCGTACAGCACAAAGGGCCGCAAATCCACGTGCCGGCCCTCGAAGTGGTCCTCCACCAGCACCGGGACCCGGGACAGGGAAAGGGTGGGCTGGGCGATGTAGTTGCGCGGATCAGCCTGGATGCGGCCGGCAAAGTCGCGCCGCTCCTCAGGCGTGGCGTGCGGGCCGATCAGCATGCCGTACCCCCCCGACTCATTGGCCGCCTTGACCACCAGTTGGTCGAGGTGGTCGAGCACATAGGCCCGCTCCTGCTCTTCCCAGCACACGTAGGTGGGCACATTGGGCAACAAGATTTCCTCGCCCAGGTAGTATTTGATGATCTTGGGCACGTAGGCGTACACCACCTTGTCGTCGGCCACCCCGGTGCCGGGGGCATTGGCGATGGCCACCCGGCCAGCCCGGTACACCTCCATAAGGCCGGCCACTCCCAGCATCGAGTCGGACCTGAAGGCGAGGGGGTCGAGGAAATCGTCGTCGATGCGCCGGTAGATGACGTCCACCCGCTCGAAACCCCGGGTGGTGCGCATACACACCGACCCGTCGACCACCACCAGATCGCTGCCTTCGACCAGTTCGATGCCCATCTGCTGGGCCAGGAAGGAGTGCTCGAAATAGGCCGAATTGAAGATCCCCGGGGTGAGCAGGACCACCGTGGGGTCGGCCACGTATTCGGGCGCCAGGCTTTGGAGGGTGGCCAGGAGCCGGCCCGGATAGTCCTCCACTGGGCGCACTTTGAGGGCCTCAAAAACCTGGGGGAAGGTCCGCTTGAGGATGCGGCGGTTCTCCAGTACATAGGAGACCCCCGAGGGGCAGCGCAGATTGTCCTCCAGGACGTAGAAGCGCCCGTCCCCATCGCGCACCAGGTCGATGCCGGCGATATGGCACCACAACCCATGGGGCGGCTTGAGCCCGACGCAGGCTGGATGGTACCCCTTGGCGGTGTGGATGACGTGCCCGGGGATGACCCCGTCCCGGACAATGGTCTGCTGGCCGTAGATGTCGCCGATGAAGAGGTTGAGGGCGCGCAGACGCTGCTCCAGGCCCCGCTCGATCAATTGCCAGTCAGCGGCCTCGACGATGCGCGGGATGATGTCAAAGGGCCACACCTTCTCGATGCCGGCCTCGCTGCCGTAGACGTTGAAGGTGATGCCTTTGCTGACAAAAGCCCGCTCTGCCGCCTGCTGCCGGCGCAGCAACTCCCCCTCCGAGAGGGAGGCCAGGCGCTGGATCAACAGCTCGGCTCCTGGCCGGGGCTGCCCCAGGCCGGCGAAGAGTTCGTCGTAAAACTCGCCCGGATCGTACGCGTCGAAGCGCATCCTCTACCTCCCTACCAGTCGATGGCCGTGCCGTCGTCGGGATGATAGGACTCGGGGTTTTTCCAATCGTGGCCGATCTTGTCGGCCATCAGCGCCTCGTCCAGTTCGATGCCCAGGCCCGGCTTGGTCGGCAAATCGATATACCCGCCCTTGAGCACGAAGGGATCTTTCAGATACCCCACGCCCATGCTGGCGTGTTCCTGCACCAGGAAATTGGGGATGGAGGCGTCGAGCTGGATGCAGGCGGCCAGGGCGATGGGGCCCAGCGGGCAGTGCGGGGCGATGGCCGCATAGTAGCTTTCGGCCAAACCGGCGATCAGGCGTCCCTCGAAGATACCCCCGGCGTGGGAGATGTCTGGTTGTAAGATCGTGGCCGCCCGCTTTTCGAGCACCTCGCGGAAGCCCCACTTGGTGAAGATGCGCTCGCCGGTGGCGATGGGGATGTGGGTCTTGCGCGCCAGTTCGGCCATGCCGTCCACGTCCTGGCACTGGATGGGTTCCTCGAAGAACAGCGGCTGGTAGGGCTCGAGGGCCTTGATCAGCAGCGAGGCGGTCTGCGGCGAGATGGCGCCGTGGAAATCGATGGCGATGTCCAGCTCCTTGCCGCCGGCCTCCCGCATGGCGGCGAAGGTCTCCACCACCCGATGTACGAAGGCCATATTTTCGACGATGCGGGCGGGCCGGCCGCCGCTGGGCCCGGTCTTGATCGCGGTGAACCCTTCGGCCATGGCCTTTTTCACCGCCTCCGCCGCCGACTCTGGGGTACCTCCCCCGCAACCGCGGTACATGCGAATGCGGTCGCGCAGCGGGCCGCCCAACATCTGGTAGATGGGCATGCCGGCGGCCTTGCCGGCCAGATCCCACAGCGCCTGCTCTACCCCGGACAGCGCGCTGGTGAGGATGGGCCCGCCCCGGTAGAAGGCGTGTTTGTACATGGCCTGCCAGTGGTGCATCACCTTGCGAGGGTCCTTGCCCAACAGATAGGGCTCCAACTCGGCCACCGCCTGGGCGCAGGTCAGGGCCCGGCCTTCCAGGATGGGTTCGCCCAGGCCCACCAACCCCTCGTCCGTGTGAATCTTAAGAAAAAGCCAGCGGGGCTTGACCAGAAAGGTCTCGACCTTGGTGATTTTCATCCTCATCCCTCTCCGTGTTGAGTGGCGACCCCATCTATAGTGGGATCGAAATATGAGGAATTTGCCCCTTCCAGTAAAAGCCTCTTTTGTCTGCAGCGGGAAATCCCGCTTGACAACTTGGCCGGCCAAAATTATCCTTGATACTATAAACCATTTTTTTACAATGATTTGCCCCGATATCAGCGCAGAGGTGTTCCGCCTTGTATCGAGCGCACTGGGGTCTGCGGGAAAAACCCTTCGAGAACACCCCCGACCCCCGCTTCCTCTATAAATCACCGGCCATCGGCGAGACCTACGCCCGCCTGCTCTACGCGCTCAAGGGCAACCGGGGGGCGGTCCTGCTCACCGGCGAGTCGGGCTGCGGCAAGACGCTCATGGCCCGGGCTCTGATCCAGGATTTTAATCCCGAACACACCGAACTGGCCCTGCTCACCAACCCCTGCCGCACGCCCGATGAGTTGCTGGGCGAGGTGTTGTTGCAACTGGGCGTCGAAAGCCCGCTGCCCAACCGGGCCCAGCGCCTGCACCGGCTCAACGAGGCCCTCTACGCCAACTTCTCCACCGGCAAGGACACCGTGGTGGTCATCGACGAAGGGCAACTGCTCGAAGACCCGCAGATCTTCGAGGAATTGCGCCTCTTGCTCAACTTTCAGCTCAACGACGCCTTCCTGATGACTCTCTTTATGGTGGGCCAGCCCGCCCTGGCTGAGCGCATCCGCCAGCAGCCGCAATTCGACGAGCGCATTTCCGCCCGCGGGGTGATGCGGGCCCTGGAGAAGGAGGAGATCGGCGCCTACATCAACCACCGCCTCAAGGTGGCCGGCCGCGAGGAGCCGATCTTTTCGCCCGGCGCGGTTGAGTTGGTCGCCCAGTACTCCGGCGGGGTGCCGCGCAAGCTCAACCACATCTGCGATATCTGCCTGGTCATCGGCTACAGCCGCCAGGCCGCGCAGGTGGACGAGGATCTGACCTACCGACTCATCCTCCATGAGGAGGACAGCCGTGTCTAGGGAGTTTTCGCATGGGCTTTAAGCCGCGCCAGATGTTGCGCTCCTCCCAGCAGGTGCGCAGCGCCCCGGTGGCCAGAGAGAGCGCCTCCCCCGCCGATGCCGGTGCCCAGGAGCAGGCGGCATCGGCTGATGCCGCCCAGGATACGCCCCTCTTCGCCGCGGTGCCCATGCCCGAAGAGCCGCAGCGCGCCCCGGCACCCTCCAACCTGACCCAACCCATGCCGCAGCCCCAGGCTCAAGCCAAGGCACCGCGCACCGGCACCGCGCCTTGGCTGGCAAACGCCCCGGCGACCCAGGTCGACGAGGAGACCACCCTCGATCTGTACACCAACCTGATCGCCGCGGCCCAGTTGATCTACGAGGCGACCACCAACAATACCCCCCTGGCGGTCGACGCCCTGGTGAAGGCCGTCAAGGACGCGCAGCGCAGCTTTGCCAACGGCGACCAGTTGCTCACCGAAGCCGTGCGCCAGCGCGGCAGTGCCTCGAGCCTGAGCCAGGACCAGATCGACCGCCTGATCACCCACCAGGCCTCCCAGTCCCAGGAGCCGCAGACCAGCGCCAGCTACTCCTGGTCGCAGCGGGCGGTAAACGGCTCCATCCTCTCCATGCGCCTGGGACAGGAAATGGAGTACGACGAGCGCCACAATCTGGCCCTGGGTCTGTGCGGGCTGATGCACGACGTGGGCATGCTCAAGGTCCCCGAGGAGGTCCTCAAGACCTCGCGCATGACGCCGCAGCAGCTGGAGGTGATGCGCAATCACACCCATGAATCGAAACGCATCGTCGAGGGTTTTGGCCCGGACCTGGCCTGGATGGGTGCCATTGTGGTGCAGGTACACGAGCGGTACGACGGCAGCGGCTATCCAAATAAGCTCAAGGAAGAGGAGATCCACGAATTCGCCCGCATCATCGGCCTGGCCGATACCTATGAGGCCATGGCCCACCCGCGTGCCGACCGGGCAGCAGTGGTAGTCTATACCGCCCTGAGCGAAATCATCGACATGCGCAACAAACTCTACGACCCGCGCCTGATCAAATTGCTCATCCGCATCGTCTCCATCTTCCCCCTGGGCAGCCTGGTCAAACTCAACAACGGGGCCATCGGCCGCGTGGTGGGTGCCAACCGGCTCTACCCCACCCGCCCGCTGATGGAGGTGATGCTCGACCCGCGCGGCAAGAAGCTATCGCCCTCCTACCTGCTCAACCTGGCCGAAGAGCCCATGCTCAGTATCTCCGACCCGGCCATCGACGAATCGGTACTGCGGAAATAGGTCAGACGGCGGAGAGAAAGCCCTGGAGGCTTTTCCCGGTGAGAGGCGAGGTAGGGGGGTTACTGGGCGCAGCGAAAGCCGACGAAGCGGCTGCAGTGCGACGGGGGTTGGTGCTCGCGCTGGGAGCAGCGCAGATAGCGGGGGTGGCAGATCCAGGCCCCACCGCGCAGGACCCGGTGTTCACCCTGCTCGGGACCCGGGGGGTTGTGTCCCGGACTGCGCCCGTAGTAGTCGGCCCCGTACCAATCGGCCACCCACTCCCAGACATTGCCCGCCATATCCAGCACCCCATAGGGGCTGGCCCCGGCAATGAAGTGGCCCACCGGTGAGACCCGGTTATAGTCGTTGCCCAGGACACTGGCCCGGCGCGCATCAAAGACATTGCCCCAAGGGTAGATCCTGCCATCCAACCCACGGGCGGCCTTCTCCCATTCGGCTTCGGTGGGCAGGCGCTTGCCCGCCCACTCGGCGTAGAGCCTGGCCTCTTCCCAGCTCAGATTGACCGCAGCCAACTCCCGCCCGCCCGGGGTGGGTTTCCACTGCCGCGGCTGGTACCCGGTGGCGGCCACAAAAGCCGCATACTGGGCATTGGTCACCGGGCAGACATCCAGGTAAAAGCCCTGCACGTCCAACAGGTGCGCCGGCCGCTCGTCGCGGTTGCCCGCCCCAGAACCCAGCGAAAACTTGCCGGCGGGGATCCACACCGCCAACCCGCCGTCCACCGCGTTGCGCACCACCAGCGGCAGATGACCAGCGACCTCCAGTCCCAGCCCCCGCAGCCTGGCCGCATGCGCCTCCCATTCCCCCTGTAAGTCGGGCGGCACCGGAACCATACGTTCCCCCGCCACCACCTGCCAGGCCGCAGAAGCGCCTGCCCGGCGCTCCTCGATCAGGCCGGGAATGGCAGAAAAGAAGGGGCCGATCTCCTCGGGTACAGGTGCTTCGGGCAGCGGTGCCGACACCAGGACACCCGGTTTGAGCCGGGACCCCACCGGCGGGAAGAGCACGCCTTGCCATAGACCGGCATCGGGGGCGGGTGCTTGGACCGACATCCGCGTCAGCGCCCCAGCCGGAATGACCAGCGCCACTCCCACCACCACGGGCGGCAGTGGCAAGAGCAAGGGCCGCGGCTGTGTGCCCTGGCCCAGGAACTGGGCGGGCTGATCCAATACTTTGGCGGCCTGTAGGTCCTGCCTGGCCTGGTCCAGATGGGCCGGCAGGGTGTGGGCCACGGCGAAGTCCAGGGCTTTTTCTTCGGCTTCCTGCCCCTGTAGCCAGACTGCCGAACGCAGCGGCTGGGCCAAGACTTCCTCGCCGGTCTGCAGGCCCCGATAGCGCCGGGCGCCTTCCACCGGCCGGACCTGTCCGCCGGCATCGACCTCAATGGCCTGTAATCTCTTGGAAAAAGGCCGCCTTCCGCCCTGGCTATCACAGATTTCGATGGCCTGCTCGAGGTAAAAGAGCAGGTAGGCCCCGTTGCCCTGGCCCTGATCCTCTACCAGCACGGTCCCCTGGGATAAGACCTGGCGGTACCGCTCCAACACCTGCTCGGCAACTTCCTGCATCAAGGGATGGGCGGGATGGAGCCATTCGGCAGGGCCGGCCTTGGCAGCAGAAAAGGTGAGGATGGCGGGAAAGGGATGGCCGTCTAGCGCCGGAGGCAGGCGGGTAAGTTCGTAGTATCCCGGCTCCGAGACCCGCAACTGGCCGCCCAGGTACTCGATGGCGGCGCCGAAGAAGGCTGCCCGCTCCTCTTCTCCGCTCACCCCCGGGGCCTGGTCCGCACTGCCCTCGGCAGCGGGCAGGCGCAGGCCATAGGCCTGGAGGACGCGCTGGAAAAGCTCGGCGTGGGCGCCAAAATCGCGCTCTACCACTGGGACAAGAATCTCCAGGGAGGGTTCGGCATCGCGGTAGAGCAGCTGCTTGCCCGGCCTGCCGCTCTCGTCCTGATAGAGCAGTTCGAGACCCGAGGACCCGAGCCACTTGCAGTCCACCACGGCCACGGCCCCTTCGGGCAGTACGCCGCGCACCCGGGCCCCCCTTCTGAGGTCTTCGAGCCGGGCCATTCCCTTAGTTCCTCTGGTCATTTGGTTTTGGTTAGCGTTAGTCATCCAACGCAAAAATAACCAAATAGCATATTTAGTGTCAAGTAGTATTTCGCCTTACAACAAAGCTCAGGACCCGGCTGCGGCCTTAATCTCGTCGATGGTGGGCATGGCGCTGTGCTCCCACACCCGCACAATCTTCCCCTCGCGCACCAGGGCCAAACGGGGGTAACCATGGCCGGCGGTGAGGCGGAGAAAATCGGTGGAGGAAATGGTGAGCGTCGGGTAGAGCGGCTGCAGCCGGCCCCTGAAATCCTTCAATTCCTCCGAGTCCTGGGCAAAACTGCTGAGGGCCACCAAGGGCGGCAACCCTTCGGTGCGGCTCCATTCGTTCAGCTTGGGCACTTCGCGCATGCAGTGGGCACACTTGGGGCTGAACACCTCCACCAGGTGAAGTCCCTGACTCAGGTCCACCCCCTTGAGCTTGAGGCCGCTGATCTGCACCCCGGCCCGCAGATCGGAATCCTGCAAGCGATCCAGATCTGGCAGCAGCCGGGTGGCGGTCACCGCCAGGGCCAGGGCCGTGCCGGCGATCACCACCCAGCGGCCGTGGGACCACTCGGTCACCTGATGGCGCAGCAACACCCTCCACGAAAAAACCAGCAACCCCAGCATGATGATATCCTCCGCCAGGGCCTCCCCTGGGGTGCGCTCGATCAGCGCCCCGAAACACCCGCAATTCGCCCCTCCCCCCCGGTACAGGGCCAGGCTGGCAAGCACCACAAAGAAGAGCATCAGGGCCGTGACCACCGGCATGATCAGGCGGGGACGCCAATTGCAGATCAGCGCCAGCCCCAGGCCCCACTCCACGGCGCCCAGGAGTATGGCCACCTGGGCCAGCTCGCGGGTGTAGACCCCCAGGCCGATGAGCCCCACATGCGGCACCACCTCCCAAAAGAAAAGCACTGGCTCCCAGATCTTGACGCCTCCTGCGAGCAGGAACACCAGACCCATGAGGATCTGGCTCCAACGCGCTGCCTTTTGCACCCCTGCCATAACTCGTTCAACTCCCCTCGATAAAGGCGGCAAATATCTGGTTAAACAGACCGCGGGTCCGCCGCATCAGTTCCTGCACCTCGGCTACCAGCGCCTCGGGGCTGTGTTGTCCCACGCTGCGGGCCAGGGCCGCCATTTCGCGGCCCTCCGGCAGGATGTTGTCGGCCTGGTCGCTGGCCAGGCGCATCCCTTTTTCGATGCCTCTCAGGCGGTCGTACGCGTCGAGCAGGAACTGCGTCTCCTCCTGCGGCAGCTGGCCGGTCTGGCTGAGCCCATTGAGCACCTGGCGGGTGCTGGTCAGTCGCAAAGAGTGCTGGGTCCTGCCCAATTTCAGCACCAGAATCTGCGCAATGAACTCGATATCCACAATCCCGCCGGGGCCGCGTTTGAGGTCCACTGGACCGGGCTGGGGTTCGAGGCGCAGGCGCATCTCTAATACCTCGCGGGCGGTCTGGGCATCCACCTCCCGGCCAAAGACGAAGCGGTGGATGGCCAACTGCAGCCGGCGCCCAAGTTGCACATCCCCGGCCACCAGCCGCGCCCGGCTCAGGGCCAGCCGCTCCCACAGCGCGGCCCGCCCCGTCAGGTACCGGCGATATGCAGAGAGAGAGATCACCATCGGCGCGTTGCGGCCTTCGGGCCGCAGCCGGGTGTCGACCGGGTAGAGATTGCCCTCGGCCAAGAGGCGGATCAGCTCCTGGGCCAGCTCGGTAAAAAAGAGATGGTTCTCGGTGCGGGTGCGCCCGGTCCGCCCCTCCCCCTCGTAGACAAAAAACAGATCCAGGTCCGAGCCGAAATCGAGTTCCCGCCCGCCAAACTTCCCCCCGGCGAAACAGGCGAAACGCGCCTCGCCCGACCGAGTGCGCGGCCGCCCCCGGCGCTTGACCACCTGCCTGAAGGCCAGGGCGTACGCGGCCTGGAGGATCTGCTCGGCCAATTCGGTGAGGCGCAGAAAAGTCTCCTCCTCGGTGGCCAGCCCGAGCAGGTCGTCGGTGCCGATGCGCAACACCTCCTGGTTGCGATGGCCGAGCAGGGTCTCAGGAGCCTGGTGCCAACCCGGTGGGGGCTCAAACTGCCGGCTGACCAGGCCGTCGAGCAGGCCCGGATCGCGGCGCACCAGCTCGGCGAGAAAGGGGCTGGACCCGCAGACGGCGATCAACAAGTTCCGAAAAGGCGGGTGCGAATGAAGCAGCCCGTAGAAAACGCCCGGCGCGCCATACGCACCCACGATCTGGACAAAACGAACCAGGGCCTGGTCCGGGTCGGCGGAGAGGCTCAGCGAGGCGATCAACTCTGGGAGCAGGTCCTCCAGGTGCTGGCGGGCGGTGCTGGTCATCATCCCCCCCTGCATCAGCGAGGCCAGGTGGCGATGGGCCGCCTCCCCGTCGGCAAAACCGCGGCTGCCCAGGGCCTCCCTGGCTCGGGTACTGCCTGGTTCGGCCTCGAGCAGCCATCCCCACTGCTCGCCGGCAGAGGGCGCGGAGTGGAAGATCCCCGCGAAGATCCGCCGCACCTGTTCCAAGTGCTCTTCCACCTTCTGTTGTAGGGCCGGCCCGTCGGCCAGGCCCAGGCACCAGGCCAGCCCCCGGGCGGCAACCGGGTCCTCGGGCAGGGCATAGACCGAGCGCCCCTCCTCGATCTGCAACAAGTTCTCGACCCGGCGAAAAAAGCAGTACGCCTCCCGCAATCGGGTCGCCTCCTGGGCGGAGAGCGCTTTGGTGCGGGTCAACTGGCCGATAGCCTCGAGGGTGTTGTGGCTGCGGGCCTTGAGCTCCACCCGGCCTTTGAGCAGCTGCAGGCATTGGACGATAAACTCGATGTCGCGGATGCCCCCGGCCCGCAGCTTGATGTTGTTGTCGCGGGAGGGCTGCTCGAGGATCTGATGCTCGATACGCTCCTTGATGCGGCGGATCTCCTCCTGGGGGCTGACCTTGAAATGGGCGGGATAAACAAAGGGCGCCACCAGGTCCCGGAAGCGGACCCACACCTCAGTTGACCCGGCGGCCAGGCGCGCCTTGATCAACATCTGCCGCTCCCATAGCTGCCCGTGTAACTCGTAATAAAGGCGCAGGCCCGCCAGCGAACGCACCAGCGGCCCCACTTCGCCTTCGGGCCGCAGGCGCATGTCCACCCGATAGAGAAACCCCTCGGCGCTGGCCTCGGTGAGCATCTGGATCAGACGCCGGCTCAGGCGGGTGAAGTACTCCTCGTTGCTCATCGCCGCGCCCCCTCTGGGGGGGCGAGTGTATCCCTCCTCGTCGTAGACGAAGAGCAGGTCCACATCTGAGCTGTAGTTGAGTTCCTGTCCCCCGTGTTTGCCCAGGCAGATGACGCCGAAATGGGCCGGCTGGCCGCGCTCGCTCCGGGGCCGGCCGTAACGAACGCTTAATTCTTCAGTGGCCGCCTCCAGGGCGCACTCGATGACCACATCGGCCAGATCGGCCAACTCCCGGCCCACTTGCGCCACCGGCTTGAGCCCCAACACTTCGGCCGCCCCGATGCGCAGCAACTCGCGGCGCTGGAAACGGCGCAGCACCTCCAGACGCCGGACCGTGGCCTGCTCCGCCTCGAGTTGCTGATGGGCCTGCCGGCTGAGGGTCTGCTTGTCTAGCGCCTGTTCGAGGAAGGGGGTTTCCTCGAAGAGCCAGTAGAGATATTCGGGATTGCGGACCAGGATATCGGTGAGGAAACGACTGTGGCCGAGCACCTGGATCAGGTAATCGGCCAGCCGGGGGTAGTCTTTTAGCCGGGCATAGAGCGAGAGGCGGGCACCGCTGGTTTCGACAAAACGCTCCAGGTGGCGCAAGCCCTGATCGGGCCGCCCGGTGCGGGCCAGGGCTACCAGCACCTGGGCCGGCAAGGGTGCCAGGAAAGGCGCTTGGCCAGCCAGCCGGTCCAAGGACTTGGAGGCGCGTTCGGGATCGCCGAAACCCAGCCGGCCCAGCGGCTCGAGGGCCGCGGCCGGATCGCAGGTCAGGGCCTCGTGGGCCAGGCGCGCGAGCTCCTCCTCCTCAGGCATGGGACTGGCCCCACCGCCTAAAGGGCGTTTTCCCCGGTTTCGCCCGTGCGGATGCGGATGGCCTCCAGCACCTCGGATACAAAGATCTTACCATCTCCGGTCTGGCCGGTCTTGGCCGCGCGGAGAATGGCGCCCACCGCCCTTTCCATGTCAGCGTCGGCGACCACCACCTCGATTTTGATTTTGGGCATGAAGTCCACCTTGTACTCGGCACCGCGGTAGACCTCGCTGTGCCCGCGCTGCCGGCCAAAACCCCGCACCTCGCTCACCGACAAGCCGAGGACCTGCACCTCGGACAGAGCGCTTTTCACTTCGTCCAGGCGAAATGGTTTGATGAAGGCTTCGATCTTTTTCATGGAGTTTTCCTGCGGCCGGGGCGGGATGGCTGACCCCCTATAAAACAGCAGCCGGGTCCACTGCTGTCAAGCGGCGTCGCCCAGTTCGCGGGCGGCCTGGCGCTCCAGCTCGGCCAGCTTGGCCACCCGCCGGCGGAAGTGTTCCTCGGTACTGAAGCGGGCGTCCAGAAAGGCACGTAGCACCTCCTCGGCCAGCTTGAGGCCAATGATCTGGGCCCCCAGGCAAAGAAAGTTCACATCGTCGTGCTCGACACACTGATGGGCAGAATAGACATCGTGGCAGAGGGCGGCGCGAATGCCGGGGATCTTGTTGCCGGCGATGCAGGCCCCCACGCCGGTGCCGCAAACCAACACCCCCCGCTCGGCCCGCCCTTCTTTGATGGCGGCGCA
>CAMAVQ010000034.1 GCA_945861755.1 Gemmatimonas phototrophica | reverse complement strand
ACCGGGCCCTTTCCCACGCCGACGTGATCGTCACCAAATTCCTCAAGGGGTTTCCCACCGACGAGGGGTTGCAGAAGCCGCGGGTGGAAGTCGCCTCCATGTACATCGACCAGTTCCCCGGGGTGGCCGGCGCCTCGATGTGGGAAAGCACCGATATCGGCCGCGGCATTGCCGCCGAACACGGGGTGCCCATCTATCCCAGCATCGTCAAGGCCCTCACCCTGGGCGGCGAGCAGCTGGCCGTGGACGGGGTGCTGCTCATCGGCGAACACGGGGACTATGCCTGGAACGAGAAAGAGCAGCACCTCTTCCCGCGCAAGTATTTCATGGAGCAGATCTGCGGGGTGATGTCCACCAGCGGCCGGGCCGCCCCCATCTTCAACGACAAACACCTGTCCTACAACTGGCCCGACATCAAGTGGATGTACGACCGGGCCAAAGAGCTGGGCGCCCCCTTCATGGCCGGTTCGACCATCCCGCTGTGCTGGCGTAATCCCTGGCTGGAGCACGAGCTGGAGACCCCCATCAGCGAAGCCATTGCCATCGGCTTTTCGGGGCTGGACATCTACGGTTTCCACACCTTGGAGGGGCTGCAGTGTATGGTGGAGCGCCGCAAAGGGGGCGAGACCGGGGTCAAAGCCGTGACTTGTTTGGAGGGAGAAGCGGTGTGGCAGGCGGCGCGCGAGGGGCGCTGGTCGCGCGAGTTGGCCGAGGCCGCCTGTGCCTGCATCGAGAACAAACCCGCCGGCACCATGGAAGAGCACTGCAAGACTCCGACGGTTTTTTTGCTCGAGTACTGCGACGGGACCAGAGGTTCGATCCTGATGCTCAACGGGTACGTGACCGACCTGGCCTATGCGGCGCGGGTGGGAACCCAGGTGCAGGCCACCGAGATCTACGCGCAGGGCCATGGGGGTCCGGTGGGATCCTACTCCCACTTCAGCTACCTGAGCCTCAACCTCGAGGAGATGTTCCTCAGCGGCCGGCCCACCTACCCGGTGGAGCGCACCGTGCTGACCAGCGGGGTGCTGGAGGCGGCCCTCACTTCGCGCCACGAGGGTTACCGCCGGGTGGAGACCCCCTGGCTGCAGCTCTCCTACCAGTCCTACGATTCGTTCCGCTGGCGGCCTACCGGGCCCCGGCCCACCGGGTCCTGCCTGGACCCCTGGCCGCCCCAGTGAAGGCCGGTCTCCAGTGCGGCGCTATTTGACTCGTTTTGACCGAAAGGGATTCGCGATGACTTTGCTGTTCTTTCTGCTGGCCCTGGGTTTGGGTGTGGCACCGATCTTTGCCCAGACCCCGCCGCCAACCCCGGTGGTCAGCGGCGACCCGAGTGTGGTCGGCCTCGACGCCAGACTGGAGCAGGTCTTTGGGGAGGGGTTCTCTACCGGAGGAGTGGCGGTGGCCACGGATGGGGCGGTTTATTTCAGCGACATCACCACCACCAGTCGTTCGGGGATGCAGGCAGGCTTTATCTGGCGCTTCGACCCCATCAACCGCAAGGTCACGCTTTTCCGCTCGCCTAGCGGCATGGCCGACGGCCTCAAGTTCGACCTTCAGGGCCGGCTCGTCGCCGCCGAGGGGGCCGACTACGGGGGCCGGTGTCTGACGCGTACTGACATGAAAACGGGCAAGTGCGAGATCATCGCCGGGCTTTTCGCGGGCCGGCCGCTCAATTCTCCCAACGACCTGACCATCGATGCCCAGGGCCGCATCTACTTCAGCGACCCTCGTTATGTGGGCCACGAGTCGGTGGAACAGTCGGTGATGGCAGTGTACCGCTTGGACCTGGACGGCTCCATCCATCGCATCATCACCGATGCCGGCAAACCCAACGGGGTGTGTATCTCGCCTGACCAGCGGACCCTCTACGTGGTCAGCAATGACAACGGCACCACGGCGATGGACCAGGTGCCGGCTGGGATGCCCTTGCACAAGGGTCGTATGGCCCTGCTGGCGTACAATCTCTTCCCCGACGGCACGGCCAAGTTCCGCGAAGTGTTCTTTGACTACTACCCCCAGGATGGTCCCGACGGGCTGGCAGTGGATGTGGAGGGCAACCTCTATGTGGCGGTGCGCGACGCCACTCATCCTGGGATCTATGTGTATTCGCCTAGGGGGCAGGACTTATCCTATATCTCCACCCCGGAATTACCCAGCAATGTGACTTTTGGCCGGGGCGCCGATCTCCGCACCCTCTACATTACCGCCGGGGGCAACCTGTACCGGATCAAAGTAAAAAAGGACGGGTACCAGTTGCCGCAGCTACCGTGAGGGGGCGGGGAGGCAACGCCATATAGATGGCGTTGCATGCCATTCCGGCCTTTCTCAAGGCGCGTCCTTCCCCCTCGCTCGCTGTCGCTCCGCTACCCCGCATCCCCGCCACGCGGACTTCCCTCCCCGGTCCCTCCCCGAGAAAGACCTCCAGGGCCATCTCCCCGCCGCGATACTGCTGCGCTGTTGGTCAGGGCAGCACGAGCGGGTAGCCGGCTTCTTTCCAGCCGCGTATGCCCCCGTCCATGGAAATGACGCGGGTGTAGCCCATCTTCTGTAGGGATTCCGCGGCCAGTGCCGAACGGTAGCCGCCTCCGCAGTACAGGACGATCTCCGCGTCCAGGTCGGGGATAGATCCTTCGATATCCCGCTCGATGATGCCCTTGCCCAGGTGGGTGGCTCCAGGCAGGTGGCCGGCCTGCCACTCGCTTTCCTCCCGCACGTCCACCAGGTGGAACTGTTCCCCCAGGTCCAGCCGCGCTTTGATCTGCTGCACGGTGGTTTCCTCAATGTGGCACCGGGCCTCGTCGACTAGTTCCAGAAAGCGCTTGGAGTGCAACATTCCTTTATCCCCTTGTTTTGTCTGGTGGTTTACCCTTCTTGCTCTTTATTGATCAAATTTCCAAAAACGAGGTGTTCGAGAAAAGGGTGAAAGTGGCAACAAAAACGCAGACCGGCAGGGTCCAGTCCTCCCCTCGGGGTCACACCACTTGATGAAGCGGATTAACACTTGGACAATATAAAATAGAACATGTATTATACGACCTAACCAGTACAATTTAGGACTACGCCTGTTTGGCAGGGTCGCCGATGAGCACGCGCTGCGCCCTCAGACGATCCAAGGGAGTGTATACCATGAAAAATATTACTACAGCGGTACTCATTGCGGTCTGCCTTTGGGGGCACGAGGTTCTTGCGCAAGCGCCTCCGACCCTGTTGCTGCCTGCGGACATGACCTATATGCCCAAAAACACCGACTTCCAGTTCAAGTGGAGCACGGTGTCCGGGGCGACGGAATACCTGTTCTGGTGGAGCGGCGACGGGATCAATTGGCAGTCGGTCGCCAACGCCGGTACCACCCTCTCCTGGACCCTGTCCGAGGACCACCCGGCGGACGTTCCCTTCCGCTGGAAGGTGCAGGCCAAGGTAGCAGGGGTGTACACCGCGAGCAGCGCCGAGTGGCGGATCTACGACGTGCCGGCCAGCCCGCCGACTCCCACCGCACCGGGCGATCTGAGTTATATGGCACCCAATACCAACTGGACCTACACCTGGACTGCGGTCTCGGGGGCCTCGGAATATGAATTGTCCGAGAGCACCAACGGCGGGGCGACCTGAACCCCGCGCGTGGTGATGACCAATTCGGCTGCCTCGCCGGTCGGCGGACTTCCGGGCACCTATACCACTGCGGCACCTTACTACTGGAAACTGCGGGCCAAGATTGGCAGCCGGTACACGGGATACAGCGCGGTGCGCCGCCTATACACGCAGACCCCGGCTGCTCCGGCGCTGCTGCTGCCGGTGGATCTGTCTTACGTCGCCGAGGATATTGGGATCGTCTACCGCTGGGCCGCGGTCCCCGGGGCGACCGGTTATGTGCACGAATGGAGCACAGACGATTTTGCCACCACCACCACGGTGGCGACGGGAACCAACTCGGCAACGGTGACTCTGCCCAGCCCCTATCCGGCGAACGCGCCGGTTAAGTGGCGGGTAAAGGCCAACCTGGGCGGTGGCTTCTTCACCAACAACAGCGCCGCCCGGAGGGTCTATACCGCGCCGGCATCGGCGCCCACCCCCACCGCGCCCATCGATCTGGCCTATGTGGCCCACGATCCCTTCTCCTATAGCTGGTCTGCCGTACCCGGGGCCACAGGGTATCAACTGGAGATCGACGGGGTCCCCACCACCTATCCTTCGTCCACCACCGCGGTGTCGATTGCCGGCGGTTTGGCCGGCGATATCGACGCCAGTGATCCATCTACCTGGCGGGTGCGGGCGGTGATCGGCACCCAGTACACCGGGTGGAGTACGGTGCGGCGCCTGTTTACGGTGCTGCCCGGCCCACCGACGGTGCAGGGGCCGGTGGATCTGGGTTTTGTGGCCAAGAGTACACCGACCAAGTTCTATTGGACCCCCGTGATTGGGGCTACCAGCTACAAGCTGCAATGGACCTCGGACGAGTGGGCGAGTGCCACCTCGGTGGTGATACCCAAGAACGAGGCGGTGCTGAACTTCAGCGTTGACGCGCCGATCACCGCACCGATCAAGTGGCGCGTGCAGGCCCAGTTCGGCCTGACCTATTCGACGAACTTCAGCAATCCCGAAGCCCATGTGTACACGGTACGGCTGGTGCCTAACCCGACGGCGCCGGCGGACCTGGCCCATATTGCTGCGGGGGCCACGCTCCTGTCCTACACCTGGGATGCAGTGTCCCTGGCAAGCGAATATCAGGTTGAGGTGAAGCTGGGCAATGCCGGCATCTGGACCGCGGCCGGCACGGTGACGGCGCCAGCCACTTCGCTGGCGATTGGCGGGGGCACCATGCCTGGGCCCTACACGGCTGCCGATCCCCTGTACTGGCGGGTGCGGGCCAAGGTCAGCGGTCAGTACACCAGCTGGGGCCCCCAGCGCCGGATCTATACCGTGCTACCGGATCCCACAACGCTGCGTTCTCCGGTAGATCTGAGCTACATCCCAAGTGGAACCTGGACCTACCGCTGGACTGCGGTGCCGGGGGCCACCCAGTACAAGGTCGAGGAAAGCACGGACGGTACCAACTGGACCACCCGGGCAACCGTGACGGAGTCCATGGCCGCCGGCCCGGCAGTGCCGGGGACCTATCCGCTCAGTGCTCCGCTGCGCTGGCGGGTGAGTGCCGAGATCTCGGGGAGCTATCGCGATCCCAGCGCGGTGTGGCGCCTATACACGGCGCCGTTGCAGCTACAGGCCCCGGACGACATGGCCTATGCCGCTCAGGGCCAGGACTTCACCTATAGCTGGAGCGCGATCCCTGACGCCGAGGTCTACGAAATCCAGGAAAGCACCAATAATGGGGTGAGCTGGACCTCCCGCCCCCTGATTACCGGCCCCTCCCCGGCCAATTCGCTGCTGGTGAGCGGCGGCCTGGCCAGCGCCTACCCGATCACCAGCCCAGTGGCCTGGCGGGTGCGGGCCAAGGTGAACGGGCAGTTCACGCGCTGGAGCACCTCGCGTCGCCTCTTTACGCAACTGCCTCCGGTGCCGGCCCTGGTCGCCCCGGCCGTGCTGGCGTACATCCCGGAAGACGTGGGCTGGTCGTACCGGTGGTCCTCGGTGCCAGGGGCCACGGAATACCAGGTGGAGGAAAGTGTGGATGGGGGGGTAATTGGACCCTGGCCGCCACGGTGACCGCCAATTATGCGAGCAAGCCCGGCGGGCTGACCAGTCCCTATCCGATCAGTGTCGCCTACAGGTGGCGGGTGCGGGCCAAGGTGGCTGGAACCTACCGGGGCTGGAGCGCCGAGGGGCAGATCTACACCGTGGCCCTGCTGACCTCGCCCTCGGCGCCGGTCGACCTGTACCACACGGCCCTGAACACCGGCTGGACCTATAGCTGGAGCGCGGTTTCGGGGGCATCGCAGTACGAATTGCAGACGAGCGCCAACAGCGGGGCTACTTGGTCGACCATTGTTGTCACCGCCCCGACCACCTCGCACCTCGAGACCACGGGCTTGACGGTGGATTATCAGGTAACCAGTCCCTTCCGCTGGCGGGTGCGGGCTAAGGTCAGCACCCAGTACACCGCCTGGAGCGGGGTGCGCCGGATCTACACGGTGCTGCCAGCTGCCCCGACCCTGGTGACTCCGCCTACCCCGGGTTTCATTCCGCAGAACGTCGCCTGGACCTACCGGTGGACCTCGGTGCCGGGGGCCACTGAATACGAGGTGGAGGTGAAGGCGGGTAACGCCGGCACCTGGACCGCTTTTGCCACCGTGCCCACCAACTCGGCGCCGGCTACCGGATTGGCCGCCCTTTATACGGTCGGCAACGCCTATCGCTGGCGGGTGCGGGCCAAGGTCGGCACCGGATATACCGGCTATAGTACGGAAAGCATCATCTACACCACCCCGCCGGTGGCCAGCCTGACCACCGGACTGGTGCTGCACTACACCTTCAACGGCAACGTCAACGACCAGAGCAGTGCCGGCGGTCCCGACGCCACGGTCCACGGCGCCACCGTCACCAGCGGCCGTTTCGGCAATGTCAACGCTGCGTATGCCTTCGACGGCGGCACGGGTTATATCTCCATGGACGGGGCCCTGAGCCAGCCCTTCAAGACCATCGCCTTTTGGGCCAAGACCGATGTGGACATCACCACCAGTGTATCCCATCACCTCCTGGGTGAGGACGCCACCGGGACTGGGGTGCACATGGGTCCGTACACCGGCGCGGCGACGAATGAGATCGTCAGCCTCAGCTTCGACGGGGGCGCGCTGCACTGGAATAGCAGCTCCTTCCCCGTGGGCATCGACCAGCTCTGGAAGCACTATGTCTTCCTCTGGCAGGAGTCTTTCCCCTACGGCTACAAGCTCTATGTGGACGGGGTGGAGAAGGGCTTCCCGGACGAGAAGACTGGGGTTGCCACTGGGGTGAGCACCTACCTCAGCGGCAAGCAATGGGATTTTGGGCGTTTCGGCAGTTCTGCGACCGATGGTTGGCTGGGCAAGATCGGCGATCTGAAGGTCTGGAACCGGCCGCTGACCGTGGGTGAGGTCTCCTCGCTGTACGTGGCAGCCAAGCCGGTTGCCGACGAGGTAGGGGCGGTTACCCCCGCTTCTCTGCAGGTGTCGCAGAACGCCCCCAACCCCTTCAACCCGAGCACAACCATCCAATACACCCTGGATCGCGACGCCCAGGTGACCATCACCGTCTTCAACATGATTGGCCACCAGGTGGCGGTGCTGCAGAACGAGCACCTGCCCGCCGGCACCCATGCGCTTAAGTGGGATGCGAGTGGCCTGGCTAGCGGGGTTTACTTTTACCGCATCCAGGCCGGTGCCTTCAGCGAAACGCGGAAGATGCTCTTGTCCAAGTAGCACCGCGGGCCCAGGGCCCGAAAAAACAAAAAGCGGGGGGCTAGCCACGGCCTCCCGCTTTTTTTCTGCCCGCGTTCCTCTGCCTTCAATGCCCCCCGTACGCTCCGAACACCACCCCCAGATCCCGTTTGGCCCGGGCAAAGTCCGAGACAGGCTGCTGCGTGGGGTCTTCCAGGCAGGCCAGGAAGTCCTCGGTCATGGCCCGGTAGCCCATCAGGTCTGCAAAGCCGGGGAAGTAGAGCTTGTTCTTGTTGCCGGCACTCAACCAGGCATAGATCCCGTTGCTCTCGAAGATGATCCGGCCCCCGGTGCCGCGGATCTGCGAGTGCTGGAACAGGCCTTTGGTGAGATTGGGCTGGTCCCAGGCATAGTGCAGGGTGGCAGTCCTGCCTTCCGCGTAGGTCAGGTGGGTGAGGCAATGCCGCTCGGGCTGGCCTGGCTCTTGCCCGGGGAATTCGGCCTCGACACTAAGCGGCTGGGCGTCGAAGAGGGCGTTGATCAGGGCCACGAAATGGATGCCGCCCTCCAGCAGGGCCCCGTACTGGCTCTTCCAGCCGGCCGCCGCCTGCCCGAAGCACTTTTTCACCGCCACGGAGCGCAGTTGGCCGATGGAACCGATGCTGATCAGACCCTTGAACAATAACAGCGAGGGTTTGTAGTAGTAGTTCTCCGCCACCATCAGGAAAGGCCGGCCGGGTAAGGTCTGCTCGATGGCGGCCACTTCCTCTGGGGTCAGGCACAGGGGCTTTTCGGCCAGCACCGCTTTGCCGGCCTGCAGGGCGGCGATCACCTGCTGGGCGTGGAACTGGGGCGGCGAGGCGAGGACCACGGCGTCGAGTTGGGGCAGGGCGAGCAGGTCCTCGAAGGCGCTCACGACGCCGGCCCCGCCGAATTCTTGTTGAAAGCGCTCGGCGCTGGGGCGGGAGTGGCTGCAGTAGTAGAGATGGGCGCGTTTTGCCAGGTTGCGGGCGTGTAAGCGGCCGATGCGGCCGCAGCCTACCAGTCCGATGTGTTTCATCTATTGCGAACCCTCTCGTTATGTCGGGCCGGGAATACCCGTTCCGGTGGTTCCCAAGGCGCGTCCCGCCGCACCCCAACGTATGGGGTGCGGCGTAAAAAGTGCTGCCCTCCCGCAGGGCCCTTCCCCCGCAGCACCATTTATATGGTGCTGCGCCCCAGGGAACCACCTCCAGGGCATCCCCGTCCCTGCTCCCCATTTCTTCTCCTCGTCATATGCTCGCAAAGTTGCGGGCCAGGTATTCGCCCACCCGCAGGGCGTTGGCGGCGATGGTCAGGCTGGGGTTGACGCCTCCGGACGAGGGCATGAAGCTGCCGTCGATCACAAAAAGGTTGGCGCTTTCCCAGAGGCGACAGTGGGGGTCCAGGGCGCTGGTCTCAGGTGAGTTGCCAAAGCGCACCGAGCCGACGGCGTGGGAGAAGGAATCGAGGTGATAGGTCTTGAAAAGCCGGGCGCCGGCGGCGCGCAGGATCTGCCTGGCCTTGGCGGCCAAATAGTCGCGGCGGGCGCAGTCGGCGGGGGTGTAGTGGTGCTGCACCTGCACCAGCTCCATGCCGAATATGTCTCGCTGGGGGGAGAGGGTGACCTGATTTTCGGGCAGGGGCTCGTCCTCGGCGATGCAGAGCAGGTTCTGCATATGGCCGGCTACCAGGCCGGCCAGGTGTTTGAGGCCAAAAGGCGCAAAGTGGCGGATCACCTGAGGTGCCGGGGTGTAGATGTCCTGGACGATGCCGGTGGCGGTGCCGTGGGCGGCGCGGTGGTCCTCGTAGAACTCGGTCAGGCAGAGTTGTTTGTGGAAGACCTGTTGCGGATTGGTAACAAAGGGGAAGATGCCGGCCACCACTCCGTTGCAGTGGCGCATCAGGAAGCGGCCCACCAGGGGACTGCCCAGGCCGGAACGCAGCAGCAGAGACGGGCTGTGGATGGCGCCGCCGGCCAGCACAAAGAGCCGGGCTGAAAAAAAGAAGGGTTGTCTGGAGAACTTGTCTATCCCTTCCACCGCGCCAATGCGGCCGCCGCGGTGTACCAGGCGGGCGGCGATGGCCCCGGCAGCGATCTGCAGGCCCCGGGCCTGGGCTGCCCGCAGCAGGGTGGCGGTCAGGTCGTTCTTGGCTTCCAGCTTGCAGGGGAAACCGTCGCAGGTGATGCACTGGATGCAGCGGGGCCGGGACGGGTCGGTGAAGTTGATGGCCAGGGGGATCTGAAAGGGCCGGTGCGCCAGGCTGCGGGCGGCGTTCCAGATGCGCTGGGCCGGCGGGCTCAGGGCCACCGGTGCCATGGGGTAGCCCCCTGAGCGGGGCGGTTCAAAGGGGTCCTGGCCCGCTTCGCCATGGACGCCCAACAACTGCTCGGCGCGGCTGTAATAGGGCTCCAGTTCGGCGTAGCTGAGGGGCCAGCGGGAAAAGTCCTGCTCGCGCAAGCGCAGGGAGGCCCCTCCGTAGAAGACCGACATCCCGCCCACGGTCTCGTTGGTTTGGAGGGGTTTAAAGGTGGGGCTGCCGTACTGGCGGATCAGCAGGGGGGAGTCGCTCTGGTAGCGTTTGTCGATGAGGATGGCCCGCTGGTCCCAGTCCTGGCTGTCGCGGTGGGGCCAGCCGCCCCGCTCCAGCAGCAGGACCCTGAGGCCGGCCTCGGTCAGCGCGTGGGCGGCCCCGGCCCCGCCGAAGCCGGAACCGATGACCACCGCGTCATAAGATGCCGAGTTCATGCAGGTAGAGGAGGGCTAGGCCGGCAATGAGGACCAGGGCCAGATAATGGTATTTTTCACGAGTGTCGGCGAATTCGAGTAGCCGGGGCAGATCGGGCCGGAACTTGCCCGACATGTGGCGCTGGATGTAGGTCTTGTAGTACTCGATGGCAAAACGCTCCAGGCCGCCGTTCATGTAGATGAGGAAACCCAGGGGTATCGGCGCCAGGGGATCGCTGAGGTAATAGAAGAGCGGG
Organism: Gemmatimonas phototrophica; assembly: GCA_945861755.1. GTDB lineage: Bacteria > Latescibacterota > UBA2968 > UBA8231 > UBA8231 > SICG01. The sequence continues at coordinate 19,992 of CAMAVQ010000034.1, read as the reverse complement.
CTGAACAGGGCCAGCACCGCGCCCGAGCGCTGGAATTTGAGGGGTTTGAAGCCCTCAAAGGGGGCGTCCTTGTATGCCCCGCCCAGGGAGACCAGCAGTCCGGTGGCGTAGGCGGTCAGCAGGAACCCCCAGAAGGGCACCACCTGCACCTGCAGGGTCATGGAAGCGAAGACCAGCAGGACCAGCACCGTGCCCACCAGGTAGCGCAGGGCGTCGCTGGCCACGTGGTTGCCAAAGAAGGTGATGCGCGAGGGCACAAAGTACTTGGCCTGGTCCTCGGTGCGGAAGAAACCCTTGTACAGCTCGGCGAGGAAACGCTCGACGCCCATAACCAAAAAGAAAAGCTGGAAGAGGCTGAGGCCCTGCAGGTTGGTGCGGAAGAAGGGGAGAACATAGAGGGCCAGAAAGATGGCGACGCTGAAGTAGATGCTGCGCGGGAAGGTGGCCGGCTTGAAACGCTCGAAGGGCGAATCCTTGAAGGCACCCCAAAGCGAGGTATAGAGGCCGGAAAGGACGGTGATGACAACGGAAAGGACAAAGGTCATAGGAGAGAAAATACTAGCGCTGCGGTTCATTGTTGTCAACCAGGACGGCCCACCTTGCCCGACGGCCAGATTGTATTATTTTCAAACTCTCCCCGAAGCGAAAGGAAAAAGCCATGCGCCTGGGCGTGGTGGGCATGATGCCCGCGGATTTCCGACAGATCACCGCGCAACATCTCGACGCCGTGCGAGCCTTGAAATTGAGCGGCGCCGCTTTTCACACCTCCGCCGACCAATTGACCCAGACCCAGAGCCACGAATGCCGCAAGGTCAGGGATATTTTTGGCGAGGCCGGCATGGACCTGGTGCAGTTCGGCATCGGCTACGGGGAATGCCTCTTCGATCCCGCTCCCCAAGTGCGTCAGGGCGTGTTGCGCAAGATCGAGCGCGGCATCGAGGTGGCCGCCCAGCTCGAGGCGCATTATTGCCTGATCCGCACCGGCAGCCTCAGCACTAATGGCGCGTACAGCCCCTCTTTCCGGAACATGGAAGCCGACGGTCTGCCCCGGCTGGTCGAAACCCTGCGGGCGGTGGCCCACAAGGCAGAGGCGGAAGGGGTCACCGTAGTGGTGGAGACCCACAACCTGACCATCATGGACTCGCCCGAGACCAATATGCTGGTGGTCGAAACCGTGGGCTCGGAGCGGCTGCAGGTGGTGATGGACTACGTCAACCATTTCCAGTCCCTGCAACAGGTGTACCGCAACGTGGAGCGACTCCACCACATCTTTGACCTGATGGGGCCCATCGCCCCGGTGGGCCACTGCAAGGACCTCAAGCTGGGCGAGGGGCTGGTGCTCCATCTCGACGAAGCAGTGCCCGGCGAAGGCGTCCTCAATCTGGAGGTGGCCCTGCAGCGCTGGGAGAGTTTCTATCCGGACGGGTACCTGCTCCTGGAGCATCTGCCCGACACCCTGTACCCAAGCGCCAGCGCCAACACTCACCGGATCGCCGTCGAAGCCGGGGTCCGCATCTACTGAGGGGACAGATGGTACACGACCAGGTTCACATCCGCCAAACCCGTGTCGAGCCGCTCTTCAAGCTGCGCAAGGAAGGGGCCATGCCCAATGGCCTGGACTATGACGAAGAGCGCGATGAGTTGCTCATCGCCGACCAGGGGGACGGGGCGCTGATCACCGTGGCGCGTCCCGGCTCGCCCGACCGGGAGGAAAAGGTGTTTGCCGCCGGGGCCAACAAGCCCAGCGGCGTGGTGCGCTGCCAGTGGCAGGGGCGAGATACGATTTTCATCTCCGGGACCTATGGCCTGGAACTGACGGTGATCCAGGGTGAACGGGTTTTCGCCATCACCCACCGCGGGGTGGGCACGGGCATCGTCGACTTTGCCAAGGATCTGGTCAATGGCACCCACACCGGGTTTCACGGGCTGGAGTGGGACGGGGACGCTCTATGGGGGGCTTCTCCTCCGGGCAAGGCCCTCTTCAAGATGAAACTGGAGGATACCCCCGGTGGGCCGGCCATCACCTCCTGCTCCTGGTTCCCGGTGGCAGCGGGCAATCGGCCCCACGGTCTGGCCTGGGCCGATGCCCAGCATCGCCAGATCTGGTGCAACGACACCACCCTGGGGGCGGTGTACCGCTACGACACCCGGACCGGTGCCTGTGGCGAAGTGCTGGTCCTGCCCCCCGATGCACCCAAGGCCCACGGCATGACCCTGGTGGGCGAAGAACTGTGGTACTGCGAAGACAACACGGCACTGATCTGCAAAATCATACCCCTGAACTGAAGGAGCACCGAATGATCGAGCCCCATGGCAGCAAAGATCTCAAGCCCCTCTACGTAAGTGACGCGGCGCAGCGGGCCGCCCTGGTCGTGGAAGCTGAGGGATTACCCTCCATCGTGATTTCCTCGGGCGCGGCGGCTTCGGCGGTGATGTTGGCCTCGGGTTATTTTACCCCGCTCGACGGGTACATGAATCTGGCCGAGTCCCTGAGCGTGGCCAAGGAGATGAAATTGCCCGGCGGCCTGCTTTGGCCGGTGCCAGTGGTCAATATCGTGCCTGGGGCCCAGTTGCCGGCCGGGGTGAAGGCGGGCAGTCGCCTGGCCCTGCGCGATCCCAATGTGCCGGGCCAGCCGGTGATCGCCATCCAGGAAGTGCGCGCCGTCGAGACCCTGTCTGCCGCCGACCAGGCGACGATCATCGAGCAGGTCTTTCGCACCAGCGACGAGGCCCACCCCGGGGTAGCGGCCCTCAAGGCGGCCGGCGATACCCTGATCTCGGGCCCCATCCAGGTGCTCAACTACTCCTATTTCCCAGGGGACTTCCCCGACACCTTCCGCACCGCGGTCCAACTGCGCGAGGAGATGAGCCAGCGCGGATGGAAGAAGGTGGTGGCTTTCCAGACCCGCAATCCCATGCACCTGGCCCACGAGGAGTTGTGCCGCATCGCCCAGAAGGAAGTGGGTGCCGACGGTATCCTCGTACACATGCTGCTGGGCAAGCTGAAGAAGGGCGATATCCCGGCCCCGGTGCGCGACGCGGCCATCCGCAAGATGGTGGAGGTGTATTTCCCGCCCAACACCGTGCTGGTCGCCGGCTACGGTTTTGATATGCTCTACGCCGGCCCGCGCGAGGCGGTGTTGCACGCCATCTTCCGCCAGAACACCGGCTGCACCCACTTCATCGTCGGCCGCGACCACGCCGGGGTGGGTTCGTATTACGGGCCCTTCGACGCCCAGACCATCTTCGACCAGATCCCGGCGGGCAGCCTGAAGATCGAGATTTTCCGCGGCGATCACACTGCTTGGTCGAAGAAGCTGAACAAAGTCGTCATGTTCCGCGACGCGCCCGACCACAAGCCCGAGGATTTCATCAATCTCTCCGGGACCAAGGTGCGCGAGATGCTGGTCGCCGGTCAGCCTCTGCCGGCGGAGTTTGCCCGGCCCGAGGTGGCGCAAATCTTGATGAAGTACTACCAGGAAGAAGCGGCTGCCGAAAAGAAGTGACCCCCGCCGCGTTGCCAGTAATCCGCATAAAAAAACCGGGCGCTCCCGCACAGGGAGCGCCCGGCCTACATCGGGTGACCGTCTGGGAAGCTAGACGGCGCACCTCCAAGTGATCTGTTCCATTGCAAATCCTCCTTTCTTTTTTGGGTCCTGGACCTCCGGTAGGTCCAGAACTCGTGTCCTGATCGATCAGCATCGGACAGCGCGCCCGACACTCCTACTCGCCAACGGATGCACTTTCGTTTATAGGCCCAGCCCCTGCTGCCGGCAGAGTTTGCGGATCTTGTTGAGGGCACCCCCTACCTGCTTGCCCTGGCGGCAGATGCCGAAGAGGTGCTGGCTGACCACCCGCCGCGAAATGCCCAGGATCTGGCCCACTTCCTCCTGGGTTTTCTGGTGCAGGTAGTAGAGGAAGAGGACCTGGCGCTGCTTCTCGGTGAGGGCCTGGCCGATCAGGTCCATGAGCGGGGGAAGCAGGCGCTGGAGGCGGGGCGAAGGCTGCAGACGGGCCTGGGTATCCTCGTTGGCCTCGAACCAGAGGCCGGCTTCGTTGGCGTACTGGTCCAGGTCTTGAGGATCGAGGCGGACTTCCCAGAAATCGGGGTTGAACATGGCGAGTTCGTCTTCTCCAGAAAGTAGAGGAATAAAAACGCGCGGGCGTACTACTCCCGCGTTCTGGAGGAAAGCCGAACTCAGATTCTGCGCCCTCTCAGGGAGGGCAGGGCAGATCTGGTGCTAGGCAGGTGGTGGTGGTCAGGACCTCACAGAAAGCGGGGAGGATGCGCGGAGGGTGCTAAAAAGGACTGCATTCATTGGGTGGTCCTCCTTTCGCAGAGGGTTGTGAGCTAAAAATAAGTACCGTGCCTACCCTACACCATTGCGGATGCACTTTTTGGTACGATTCCCGTGGGCGTCGGGGAGCGACCCACTCCGGCTTTTCCCCAGGCGCCTCCTGCCCCCTCGCTCGCTCTGGCTCCGCTACCCGGCCACCCCGCCACGCGGACTTCCCTTCCCAACCACACCCCGGGAAAAGCCTGCGGGGTCATCTCCCCTCCGCTATAACGAAGGCATCTTCACCGCCTGGTCGCGGCGCTGGGGCATGGCTTTCTGCATGGACTCGGGGTAGCGGTCGGGCAGGTGGGAGATGGCGCTGAGTTTTTCCAGGGCATCGCCCGGCAGTTTCCAGGTACCGGCCCCCAGGTTGTCGCGCAGTTGCGCGGCGGTGCGCGCCCCGACGATGGCCGAGGTGATGGCCGGTTGCTCCAGGACCCAGCGCAGGGCCACCTGGGCCGGGCTTTTGCCCAGTTGCTGGGCTAGCTCCAGTAGTACTTGCAGGGTCTGGTCGGCGTTGGCGGCAAAGTAGCTCTGGGGATAGGCCCAGCCCTCGGCCGAGCGGGTGCCCTGCACCTGGTACTGGCCGGGTTGGTACTTGCCGGCCAGCAGGCCGCCGGCCAGGGGGCTCCAGACCACCACCCCCAGGCCCTTGGCCTGACACAGGGGGATGAGTTCCTGCTCGATGTCGCGCACCACCAGGCTGTACTGGGGCTGGTAGCAGACAAAGCGGGCCAGGTTCTTCACCTCGCTCAGCCAGAGAGCATCCGCCAGCCGCCACGCCTGGTAGTTGCTGCAGGCGATGTACCGCACCTTGCCCTGATGTACCAGGTCGTCGAGGGCCCGGAGCATTTCCTCGACCGGGGTCTGCACATCGACGTGGTGGATGTAGTAGATGTCCACGTGGTCCATCTGCAGGCGCCCCAGGCTGTCCTCCAGGGCGTTCATGAGGTGGTAGCGGGACATGCCCGAGTCGTTAGGGCCGGTGCCCACCGGATTGAAGAACTTGGTGGCCACTACCGCCTCCCGGCGCCGGCCCTTGAGGGCTTCTCCCAGGAAAACCTCGGACTGGCTATTGCCGTAGGTATTGGCGGTGTCGAAAAAGTTGATGCCGGCCTCAAAGGCCAGGTCCACCATGCGCCCGGCCTCGGCCAGATCGGCGCCGTGGCCAAAGGTCATGGTGCCCAGGCAGATCTCGGAGACTTTCAGGCCGCACTGGCCCAGTCGGCGGTATTCCATCACTCCCCCTAGAACTTGAACTGTACCAGCGCCATGAAGCGGTTGATGCTGATGGTGTCGTTGGCAAAAACAAAGTCGTGCTGGAAACGCAGCCCGGTTTGCAGATGGTCGTTGAGCACCACGTTTACCCCGGCACCTGGCACAATGCCGAATTTGGTCTCGCCCACGTCGGGGGAGTAGAGTTCGGCGTCGAGGGAAAAGTAGTAATTGATCGGTTCCATGTTGTAGGCGCTGCGCATCCCGGCGCTGAACAGGTCGGTCTGCTGGTCCATGATGTGGCCATAGCCCAGCTGGATGCCCAGCCAGTCTTCGACCAGGTATCCGGCGTTGAAGCCGGCGATCAGGTCGGTCTGATGGGAGTTCGGGATAAGGCTGTTCTCGGGTTTGATATTCACCTTGGCGGCGCCCAGGAAACCTTCGAGGTAAAATTGGCCGGGGGTGCGATGGTAGGCGTACCCGCCCTTGCCGTATTCGCTGCCCGACGGGCCGTCGGTGCGCCCCGGCTCAGGCTCGGCGGCGTTGGCTGTAGCCGCCAAGGTCAGCAGCGCCATAGAGATCCGTATCCAGCGGTTCATGATCTGCTCCCTTTGTAGAATCGCGGTGGAACACTGTGCATCGGGGGCGACCCGCTGCGGCTTTTCCCAAGGCGCGGACTCGCCGCCCTGCTCGCTTCGCTCCGCTCTCCCCTCAACCCCTCCCGCGTCCTTCCCACCCCGACCACTCCCCAGGGAAAAACCTTCGGGGTCATCCCCCGCTGCATGACTTGGGAGGGCTGCTTGTCCTCAGAATCCCACGCTCTTTTTCTTGAAGTGCTTGGCGATTTCTTTTTCGTCGGTCCAGACGATCTCGGTGGTTTCAATATTGGTCAGCTCGAAGGTGGTCTTGTAGTAGGCCACTTTGTTGGGGCCGACCTGCTGGATGGTGGAGGTGATGACCCCGCCCAGCAGAAATTTGGCGCCCATCTGCTTACCGTGAGTGATGGCCTGGTTGGGGTCCACGTAGCCAGAATTGTTCTGGTAGTCCCCTTCCTGGGCAATCTCCTGGCGGGCGGCCTTGTCCAAAAAGGTGAACTTGCCGCTGTGGATCAGGGCGGTCTTGATGTGGTCGTATAGGGCCTGGGTGTCGAGGTGTTCGGTGGTATGGTTCTTGAAGGTTTCGAGGACGACCACCGGTTTCTCCTCTGGATTGGTATGGACCACCCAGGTTTCCAGAGAGGAGACGATGTCCCTGGCGGTCAGTTGCATGTCGTTCGGGTTCCAGTCGTCCCCCAGCATGCTGATTTCGGCCGGGTCGCCGTACTGGCCCCGGGTGAAGGCGCGGGGCGCACAAGCGGCGGTCAGGCTGGTGGCGATCAGCACCACCCACATGGTTCTCATCTAATGGACTCCTTTCTCAATCCCACTCGCACTCGAAGTGCGAGCGCAGCAGGCGCCACTGGTCCGGCAGCAGGGCGTCCTGCCGGTAGAGCACCTGCAAGGTGCAGTTCTGCTGCAGTGAGCTGGTCGGGTAGTCGAACTCGAAGGTCTGCACCCCGGCCCGGTCGGTGGCGGGGATGTCGGCCGATTTGTAGATGTCGGGGCGGGTGGAGGTGAAGACCAGGGCCTTCTTGTGGTCGTGGGTTTTGAGGGGCACCCGCGCCCCAAAGGCTACGCGGCGCACCTTTTTGACCAGTAGCGGGTCGGTGTTGTCCATCAGGGCATCGCGCTGCCAGCGACCGGCCAGCACCGACTGCAGATCGGCGAAGAAGACCCGCTCCCGGTTCCCGTCGGGGATGATCAGGTAAAGGTACCCTTTGCGCGCCTGGTTGGAGACCTGATCCGCCCCGCCCACGCCCTCGAAGTCGATGGCGATCTTGAGATCCAGGGTGCGGTTGGGCGGCAGGGCATGTAACGAGAGGGCGGCGATCACCGTCTCGGACACCCCGGCCTGTTTGAGCCCGACCAGGGCCTCCACCGAGGCGTCGCAGGCGCAGCGGCGCTCTTCGAGCATCTTGATGATGGCCGCGTCGCTGAACTTGTTGGCGCTCAGGTGGCGGATGTCGCTGAGGCTGAGGGGCAGCTGGTCAGACCGCTCATAGAGTTTCGGCAGCTGGCCGCCGTCCCAGTCGACGATATTGAACAGGTATCCCTCGTCCAGCACCTTCTTGGGCACCTGGCCGGGACTGGCAGGAGCGGATTGCTGGGCGGCAGCGCTCAGGGCGAGGCCGGCCAGCAGTGCGAGTCCTGCGAGGATGTATCTCATCGCTCAAATCTCCTCAGCGTCAGCGAAAGCTACGGTAATTTAGGAAAAGGGTCTTGCCCGCCGCCACCTGCACCCCCGGAAAAACCTGGGTCTCCACCGTCTGACCCCTGTCATCTAATAACTCCAAAGTTAGATCTAGTGTTCCCGGAGGCAGGGAAAAACGCGCCAGCTCGACGCGCGAAGGCAGGGAGAGCCAGCTGCGGGTGTCGGCCGCCTCGGTGGTGAAGCCGATTAAGTTGAAGAGTACGCCCAGGGCCTCGTTCTCCTTTTTTGCCTTCTTGGTGATCAGGTACTTGGCCAAGGACCGGGCCAGGGTCTTGGCCAGGATGGAGTTCTCCTTCTCCTGTAGGGTCTTGAAGGCGATGGCATCCAGGTCCTCTACCAACACCCCGGAAACGCTCTGGCCGGCCCCGCTGAGGCGGACGCCGCGGATCTGGGAGGGCAATTCCTGGTACACGGGCAGCGCCACCTTCAGCCAGTACTCCACCTCGCCGTAAAAAGGATGGGGATGGTAGTAGCGGTACGACATCTGGTCGGAAAGGTTCCAGACTTCATGGGTGTTGTCGTCTTTCAGCAGGGGGATCTGGACTTCGTGCTGGCGCTTGCGGGCGACAAAGCCCTGCTCGACAAAGACCACCACTTGGCCGCTCCCCGTCCCAGTTAGACTCTTGGGATCGAGCTGGTAGCGCTCGATATACCCGGCCCGCTCATCGGCAAAACCCAGGCGGTTGGCCAGGCGGGCCAGATCGATGGGCAGGGTGGGGGGCATCTGCAGGCCAAAGGCCTGTTGGTACGCCTGGTACCCCTGCTCGGCGTCTTTGTAGGAGATGTACGCGTCGTTCCACTCGCCCTGCGCTTCGTAGAAGATCCCGGTCAGGTACTGGATGAAGGCGTCGTTTTTGTAGCTGAGTTGGTAATCGGCGTCCTGGGCGTAGTCGGCCAGCTTGAGGTTGGCCTTGCGGCATTCGACCAGGGCGTCTTCGGGCAGGCCCAGGTACGCATAGTTCAGGGCGCGGTAGTAGTGGATGAAGGCGCGCTCGAATTCCTCGCCGCTGTACGGGATGATCGCATCGTTGGTGATCAGGGAGGCCAGCTGGCGCGAGACCGAGCGGGTGTAGAGTTCGTCGATGAGTTTTTCGGCCTTCTCGAACTCCTGGTTGGAAGTCTGGTACTGGCCTTGATAGTGGAAGATCAGCCCCCGCTCCAGCCGGTAGAGTAGTTTGTTGGTCTTGCCCTCGGGTTTTTCCAGGCGCGCCAGGGCGCCCTCGTAGTCGCGGCGCTCCAGATGTTTGAGCGAGGCCCGCATCAGGCTCGAATATCCGGCCCCGCAGCCGGCCAGCAGGAGCAGCAGGGCGGCCCAAGTCCATTTCCTCAACAGCGGTCCGGCCATGTGCTTCCGATAATTTGGGGTCTAGGCGCCTGCAAATTTAATGCTCTGGGGGGTGCCTTTGTTCCCCGAGCCGCCGGTTGAAACAAGCCAGGGCTTGCACCTGGGCTTCCCAGAAGGCAGGCAGGGTGTCCCAGGGGTTGGGCAGGGTGTCGTCGGTCAGATAGATCCAGCCGGCCCCAACGCCCAGGGCCCGTTCCAGCACCGCAGCCATGGCGGCCTCGTCGGTTAGGTGATAGGCCAGCACCGCTCCCTGGCCGGCCGGCCCCGGCGAGACCCAGGCTGGCGGCTGCCAGTCCAGCAGGGAGGCGCTGGCCTGGTCGTTCTCAAAGAGCAGCAGACAGGAGGCCGCTTGCAGGTAGGCCTGGTCGGCGTCGGTCCCCGGGTTGAGCACCACCAGGGCCCCTGGAGCGCGCTTTTGCACGTGTTCGCCGCAGGCCCGGTAGTAGGCCAGGTGGGCGAGGGCGGTGTCGCCGGTGGTCTCGTCGAAGAAGATGCCGTCCAGGGCGTAGCGCTGGTAGTAGGTGTCCACCTCGGCCAGCACCTCCTGAAGCGGACGTTGGGTGTAGCTGGTGTGTACGTAGCCGATCACCCGGCCCCCGGCGGCGCGCAGGGAATCGGCGGCGCGGACATAGTCGGGGATGCGCCTGGCGCCCGGCCCGCTGGCCGGATTGAGGATGGCCACCAGGGGTACGCGGGGGGCGGCGGCGATCAGCTCGTCCCAGAAATTGGCCTGCGCCTCATCCCAGGAGGGATAGAAGTAGGCGGGCACCAGCAGGCCCGCCGCACGGGCAGGGGCGGGTGGGGCGAGGACCAGCAGGGCGAGGAAGAGGCCGGTAATCCAGGCGTAGCGCATGGAGGAGGCTCCGCAGATGCTTGATCGATGAGGGAAGGCTGGTTACTATCAAGTCCAAAATATACGCATCCAGAGGGATTCGTTCACCCTGAGGTGCGGCGCCTCTTCCTGAGCATGGAGCGCAAATAGCAATGGACAAACCCAAGGTCGTGGTCGTGGGGTACGGGTATGCGGGCCGCTGTTTCCACACCTACTTGGTGGGACTGGCCGGCCAGCTAGAACTCTACGGGGTGGTCACCAGCCGGCCCGAGGCCCGGGCCCAGGTCCAATCCCAGTTGGGGGTGAAGACCTTTGCCCGTTTTGAGGAAGTTCTCGAAGATCCGGCCGTGGACCTGGTGGTGCTGGCCACGCCCAACGACCTACACGCCCCCCAGGCCATCCAGGCGCTGGAGGCGGGCAAACACGTGGTCACCGACAAGCCCATGTGTCTGAGCACGGCCGAGGCCGACGCCATGATCGGGGCCAGCCGCAAGAGCGGCAAGCTGCTGAGTGTGTTCCAGAACCGCCGCTGGGACGGGGATTTCCTCACCGTGCGCAAGGTGATGGAGGAGGGTCTGCTGGGCGAGGTCTTCTCCATGGAATTGTGCTGGGCCCAGTAAGGGGGCCGCGCGGCTGGCGCAGCCAACACCAGCACGGGGGCGGGAAGTTCATGGATCTGGGCACCCATCTTATCGACCAGGCCCTTCAGTTGATTCCCGGCCCAGTGGAACGGGTCTACGCCCGCTTCTTCGCGCGGGGCTGGGACACCGACGTGGAGGATCATGCCCTCTGTCTGCTCAGCTTTGCCAACGGGGTGGAGGTGCAGATCACCACCTCGTCCCTGGCGCGGCGGCCCAAGCCGCGCTGGTACGTGATGGGCACCAAAGGCACCCTGATCAAGGAAGGGGTAGACCCCCAGGAGCGGGCCATGGTCGCCGGCCAGATCGACACAGCCCGCGAAGAACCTCCCCATTACCCGCGCCTGTGGATCGAGAGCGCCGGGCGGCCTGCGGAGATGATACTGGAGACCCTGCCCGGCCGCTGGCGCTCCTTCTACGAGAACATCGCCGAGGCCATTGCCGACCCCGCCAGGCTGGCGGTCACGCCCGAGAGTGTGCGGCGGGTGATGGCCCTGATCGAGGCGGCCCGCGCCTCGGCCGCTTCGGGGCAGGCGGTGCGGCCCGAAGGCGAGGCATGAGCCGCAAGCGGGCCACCGACGGGATGGAGACCTCCTTTGCGGTGCGCACCTGCGACAGTCCTCTGAGTCTGGAGGAGTACCAGCGTCTACCCAAACACCCGCTCTACCTGGTGCTCGACAATCTGCGCAGCGCCTTCAACGTGGGTTCCCTCTTCCGCACCGCCGACACCGCGCGCCTGGCCGGCCTGCTCACCTGCGGGTACACCGCCCATCCGCCCCATCCCAAATTAGACAAAACCGCGCTGGGCACCCTGGCCTATATCCCCACCACCCACTTTGCCACCACCCTGGAGGCCGTCGAGTCGCTCAAGGTCCAGGGGATTCCGGTGTGGGGGCTGGAGACCACCTCGCAGAGCCGCAACCACACCGAGGTGCAGTATCCCCGCCCGCTGGGGCTGGTGTTGGGCAACGAGGCCCTGGGCGTGGAGCGGGCGGTGCTGGAGGGCTGCGACGAGCTGGTGCAGATCCCCATGTACGGATTCAAGAACTCGCTGAACGTGGCGGCGGCCGGCGCGGTGGTGGTCTTCGAGGTGCTGCGCCAGTGGGGGGGTCAGGGGGAAGTGCCGTAGGGGGTTTCGAGGTACTTGTCGGCCAGGTCGTGGATCTGGCGGTAATCGGGTCGGGCCTTAACCTGGCGGTAGGCCTGCTGGGCTTCGGTGCGCCGACCCAATAGATCGAGGCACATCCCCCGGTTCAGCGCGGCCAGGGCCACGTAGTGGCGGTCTTCTTCCAGGCCCTTGCCCAGGCTGTCCGCTGCGGCAAATTCGCGGAGGGCCAGATCCAAGTGGCGGCGGCGGAAGGCGTCCTTGCCCAGATAGTAGCGAGCTTCTAGGTAGCCGCGCTGGTGGTACCCGGTCTGGCCGGCCTGGCTGCGGCGCGTCACCTCGGCGTAGAGGGCGGCGCCCTGGTCCCAGGCCCCGATTTCGATCATGGCGCGGGCGGTGCTGCGGTGGAAGAGGGCATTGTCCGGAAAGCGGGCATACAATCCCTGGAAATAGTCGAGAGCCTGCCGGTCGTCCTCCTCAAAGACCCGGTAGATCTGAGCCAGGAAGTAGGCAGCCTCGGCGCGGGCGTAGTACCCTTGGTGGGCCACGGTTTGCAGCTCCTGCAGGCCCCGCTGCTTGTCCCCCCGCGTCATCAGCCAGACGATGGGTTTGACGATGGGGTAGCGCTCGGGCATGGCCTCGACAAAATAATCGTAGATCCCCCAGGCGAAGAGCACGTCCTTGTTGGTAGGCTCCAGGAGGCGGATCTGGTCGAGGATGGGCAGGCATTTGAGGCCGTCGGCGGCGGCTTGCAGGAACTGGTGGCGGTCGCCCCGCAGCCGGCCGCGAAACCCGATAGCCCCCCCCTTGCACATCAGCGCGTCGAAGTCGCCCGGATGTTGGGCCAGGCGCTGGTCGCAGACCTGGACGCATTTTTCCAGCAGGGCGTAGAAGGCCTCGTCGTGGCGGGTGTCGTCCAGATCCACCAGCACCCGCCACCAGGTGACCATGGCCAAAAAGAAATGCCCCACCGGATTGTCGGGCTCGGCGGTGATGAGGGTCTCGAAGTAGCGGTCGGCCTCCTCGAAGCGCAGCTGGTAGATCAGGGCGATGCCTTGCTGGAGGCGGGGGTCATCGGTCTGCAGGGTGTGGGGAGGCCCCTGGGCTGCCAGGGGATTACACAGCACCAGGCAGAGCAGGAGCAGCAGTGGGATCACTTCGCTCCCTGGGCGTGGCGGCGCAGGTAGCTGAGGATCTCTTCCTGTTCGGCTGCCGAGGGCAGGGGGAATCCCTGATGGCGCATCAGTTCGAGCATACGTTTGTTCTGCATTTCCCAGTACTGGATGCCCCCGCGTTTGGGCGGGATGGGATCGTGGCAACCCTTGCCCGAGCAGTACTGGCGGTAGAGCTGGGCTGGCCGGCTCTCGGGCTCGGGGAGTTTGGAGCTGCAACTGAGGGCCAGCAGCAGGCCGGCGGTAGACAGGCAGAGGATCAGCGGTCTGGACATGGGCAGTCGGGTAAAGGGGCCGATTGATTGCTCTGAAGAGAGGCGAGGTTTAATATAACAATATGGAACACCAAGTCATCGTCATCGGCGGGGGATCGGCCGGATACGCGGCGGCGCGCACGGCGGTGGCAGCCGGCGCCGAAGTGGCCATCGTCGATCAGGGCCCGCTGGGTGGGTTGTGTATCCTGCGCGGTTGTATGCCCAGCAAGGCTATCCTGCGCTCGGCCGAGGTGATAGGGCTGATGCGGCGGGCCGCTGAATTCGGACTGGTCCCGGTGGAGGCCCGGGCAGACCTGGGTGCCATCGTGGCGCGCAAGGAGCGGCTGGTGCGCGAGTTTGCCGAGTACCGCATCGGGCAGTTGCGCGCCCCGGCTTTCACCCTCTACGAGGAGCCGGCCCGCTTCCTCTCGCCCCACCAACTGCAGGTGGGGGCGCGCGTGTTGCAGGCCAAGAGCTTTATCGTCGCCACCGGGTCCGTGGTCCGCCATCTGCCCCTGCCTGGGCTGGACCAGACCGGATATATCACCAGCGACCAGGCCCTCGACCTGCGCCAGCAGCCTGCCTCCATGCTGGTGCTGGGTGGCGGGGCTGTGGCTGTGGAGTTGGCCCAGTTCTTCCAGCGCATCGGCACCCATGTCACCCTCCTCCAACGCCACCATCACTTGCTTTCCTGGACCGACGAGGATCTGGCCCGGCCAGTGGAGGAGCGTTTCCGGGAAGAGGGCATGGAGGTGTACACCGGTACCCAGCTCCATCGCTTCAGCCGCCTGGACGGGTTGCGCACTGCCCATTTCTCCCACTGCGGCCAGGAACGCAGCGCCAGCGCCGAGGTGATTCTTCAGGCGATGGGACGCCGGCCTGCTGTGGACGGGCTGGGGCTGGAGGCCGCCGGGGTCCACCTCGAACACGGCGCCATTCAGGTGGACGAACAGATGCGCACCAGCCAGCAACACATCTTTGCGGTGGGCGATGTCAATAGCCTACAGGAGATCGTACATGTGGCCATCCACCAGGGCGAGGTGGCCGGGCACAACGCCGCCCGGCCCTCGGTGCCGGCCCTGCGGGTGGACCCGCATCAGTCCTCGCTCCAGGTGGTGTTCACCGATCCACAGGTAGCCAGTGTGGGCCTGACGGAGAAGGCCTGCCAGGCCGAGGACATTCCCTACCTGGTGGCCTCTTATCCCTTTGCCGATCACGGCAAGGCCCTGTGCCACGGCGAGCCCCACGGGCTGGTCAAACTCCTGTGCCGGCCCCGCACGGGTGAGGTGCTCGGCGGGCATATCACCGGGCCGGAGGGAGGCGAGTTGATCCACGAATTGGTGGCGCTCATGCACTTTGGCGGCACGGTGCGCGATCTGCTGCGTATGCCCCACTACCATCCCACCCTGGCCGAGATCGTCACCTACCCGGCCGAGGAACTGGCGGCGCAACTCGGGTAGCGCGTCGCGGAGTGACCCACCCGGCCTTTCTCAAGACCTGGACTTGTCGCGTCGGGGAGTAACCCACTCCAGCCTTTCTCCAGGCGCGTCCTTCACCCTCGCTCGCTTCGCTCCGCTACCCCACCACCCCACCACGCGGACTTACCTTCCCCGCCACTCCCCCAGAAAGGCTTCCGGGGTCATCTCCCCGCCGCTGCATTGTTCCCCACCAGTTCCGGGACAGTTTTTCCGCTATGAAGAGAAATCTCAATCAGTCTCAATAAAAAACCGGAGCCCTCTATGGGAGGCCCCAATTTTGGCTGATCTGGTTCCAAGATCTCAGTCGTAGTATTCCTGCCCCAAGTGGGTGATCAGGTCCTCGCCCATCAGGAAGCGCAGGGTGTTCTTGAGTTTCATCGACTGGATGAACAGGTCGTGCTCGGGGTAGAGGCCAGGGGCGGTCATCGGGCTCTTAAAGAAGAAGGAGAGCCACTCTTGGATGCCCTTCCAGCCAGCGCGCTGGGCTAGGTCGCTGAAGAGCACCAGGTCCAGGACCAGGGGGGCGGCCAGGATGCTGTCGCGGCAGAGAAAATTGACCTTGATCTGCATGGGGTACCCCAGCCAGCCGAAGATGTCGATGTTGTCCCAGCCTTCCTTCTCGTCGCCTCGGGGCGGATAGTAGTTGATCCGCACCTTGTGGTACACATCGCCGTAGAGTTCGGGGTAAAGATGGGGCTGGAGGATGTGCTCCAGCACCCCGAGTTTGCTCTCTTCCTTGGTCTTGAAGGAGTCTGGATCGTCGAGGATCTCGCCGTCGCGGTTGCCCAGAATATTGGTGGAATACCAACCCCTCAGGCCCAGCATGCGCGCCTTGAAGGCAGGGGCCAGCACGGTCTTCATCAGCGTTTGGCCGGTTTTAAAGTCCTTGCCGCAGATGGGAGCGCTGTGTTGCTTGGCCAACTCGACCATGGCCGGGAAGTCCACCGTCAGGTTGGGGGCCCCGTTGATGAAGGGGATGCCTTCGCTGAGGGCGACGTAGGCGTAGATCATACTGGGGGCGATGCCCTCGTGGTTGTCCTTGAGGCCCTGCTCAAAGGCCTCGATGGTCTGGTGTACGGCCTGGGCCTCCAGAAAGATTTCAGTGCTGCCGCACCAGATCATTACCAGTCGCTCCACCTTGTTGTCGGACTTGAACCGGTGAATGTCTTCGCGCACCTGCTGGGCCAGATCCCACTTGGTCTTGCCAGTTTTGATGTGGGTGCCTTCGAGCCGACGCACATAGTTGCGGTCGAAGGCGGCCTTCCAGGGTTTGATCGGGGTGAGGCGGTCCTTGAGGGCCGTCAGGGTGTCCTTCTGCAGCACGCCGGCGTGGGTGGCAGCCTCGTACACGTTGTCGGCAAATACGTCCCAGCCGCCAAAGACCAGATCGTCCAGGCCGGCCAGGGGCACGAAATCCTTGATCATGGGCGTGCGGTTGTCGGTGCGTTTGCCCAGGCGGATAGTGCCCATCTGGGTGATGGAACCGATGGGCTGGCCTAAACCGGCTTTTACCGCTTCGACGCCGGCGATGAAGGTGGTGGCCACGGCGCCCATGCCGGGCATGAGTACGCCCAGTTTGCCGGCGGGTTTGTCGAGTTTGGCTGGTCTGTTCATAGGTAGGTTTCCGCGTGAAAGGGTGGTGTGGTCTGGTTCGGCACAACCCTAAAGATAGCCGGGTTAATCCATTAAACAAATGAATAATTATTATATTATGCATAGATGTGGACTATGGATGATTTAACCCGGAGGCATCGATGAATCTGCAACATGTGCGCTACTTCCTGGCGGTGACGCGCGCCGGCGGTTTCACCCAGGCGGCCCGCGCTCTGCACGTCACCCAGCCCACCGTCAGCAGCGGCATCGCCGAGCTGGAGCGCCACCTGGGGGTGAAGCTCTTCAACCGCAATGGCCGCAGTGTAGATCTCACGCTGGAGGGCCGCACGCTGCTGGGGTACGCTCTGCAGCTGGAGGATGTGCTGGTGGAAATGGAAGACCACCTGCACCGCCGGGACGTGCCGGCCGGCGAAGGCTTCCGCTTCGGGGCCATCGACGCCGCGGTGATCTACCTGCTGCCCGAATTGCTCAAGGCCTACCTACACGACTGGCCCCAGGTGGACTTGGCCATCCAAGTGGCCCCTTCGCGCTATCTGGTGGAGGAGTTGCTGGTCAACCGCTCGGAGTTTGCGCTGATCTCCCTGCCCTTTGAGCACCCCAGGCTCCAGACGCTGGTGCTCCTGCACGACGCCATGCCCCTGGTGGTGGGGGCCGAGCACCGTTTTGCGGTGCGGACGTGGGTGCGCCCGGACGAAGTGGTGCGGGAGCCGCTCATCCTCTTCCACGCCGACTCCGTGTCGCGCAAGATCGTCGACGAGCACTTCGCCGAATTGGGCCTGGCCCCACGGGTGGTGATGGAGATGCGCAGTCCCGAGGCCATGCGCAAGCTGGTGGAGGCCGGGGTGGGCATCTCCTTTCTGCCGCGTATGGTGGTGGAGGAATCGCTGGTTTCTGGGGTGCTGAAGGTGGTGACGGTGCGGGGTATGAAGTTCGACCGGCAGATCGGGCTAGCCTGGCGGCGCGGCCGCCACTTCGGGCCGGCGATCCGCCACCTGCTCGAAGCCATTCTCACCAAGTACGGAAAACTGGAGGCCTGGCAGGAGCAACTGAAGGGTTAGCGACGCAGGGAGAGGAGCAGCACTGGCTGGGGTACTGTTTTCCCTGGCTCAGGCGAAGCAGCGAAGAAGGCGTCGGTGCGCGCTAGTAGGTCGGGCAGGTCTAGCCCCAGGTGATGGGGATGCTCGGCAGCCACGGCCTCCAGCAGTGCCCGGCTGCTGTGGGCCAGCTTTGCCATGCCGCGCCGGTTGCCCTGGTGCCATTTGATCAGGGCGGCGGCCAGCTGCACCAGCCCCTGCAAATGATGCCGGCACCCAGGCGCCGAAGTTCCCCACGGACCCTCCCAGGCTTCGTGGGCCTCCCACCAGAAGGCGTGGTTGTAGAGGTCCACCCCGGCCAGGTAGGCGCGGTGGGTAGGCCAGTTCTCGGCAGTGAGAGGCAGACTGGTGCCGGGCAGGGCAAAGCGGTGGCCCAGCGGATGGGTGCGCGGATGGGGCGTCTGGCCGGGCAGATGGCGGTACGGGGGGAATTCGAGATCAGGGAGGTAGCGCGGGCAGGTTGGGTCGAAGAGACCGGACTGCCCCATCAGGCGGCCAGCGAATCCGCCTGGTCTGCCAGGGATAGCAGCCGCTCCTCGACCTGGCTGGCTTCCTTGAGTGCCGCCAGTTCGCCGCGCAGCGCCGAGGCGCGGGGCAGACCGCGGAAATAGCCCGAGAAGTGCCGGCGCATGCCCGCCAGGGCGGCGTTACTTCCCTTGCGGGCCACGGCTAGGCGCAGGTGCTCCAGGCAGAGCGAGGCCCGCTCGGCTAGGGGGGGCGCCGGCAGGAGCTGGCCGGTATCCAGGTAATGGCGAGTCTGGCGGAAGATCCAGGGATTCTGGATGGCGCCCCGGCCGATCATCACCCCATCGCAGCTGGTTTGGGCAAAGGCCTGGGCCACATCCTGGGGCGTGACCACGTCGCCGTTGAGGACCACGGGTATGGAAACGGCGGCCTTGATGCGGGGAATCCAGGAATAATCCACCGCGCCCTGGTGTCCCTGGGCGCGGGTGCGGCAGTGCAGGGTGAGGGCCCGCACGCCCAGGTCTTCTAACATGCGGGCCACCTCGACGATGCGGATGCTCTGCGCGTCCCAGCCCAGACGCGTCTTGACTGTGACCGGCAGATGGGTGGAGCGCACCACCCGCGCCACCACCTCGCGCATGCGGGGCAGGTCGCGCAGCAGGCCGGCCCCCGCTCCCCGCAGGGCCACATCGCTGACCCAGCAACCGCAATTGATATCGATCAGGTCAGGTCCCTGGGCGGTGGCGATGTGCGCGGCCTGCTCCATCGACAACTCGGTTGCCCCGTAGAGCTGGATGCCCAGGGGGCGCTCCTCTTCGAGGAACTCCAGCTTCTGATGGGCGCGGCGGGCCTGGCGGATGAGTCCCTCGGCATTGACAAACTCGGTGTAGACGATGTCGGCTCCCAGCCGCCGGCACAGGGAGCGGAAGGGCAGGTCGGTGACATCCTCCATGGGGGCCAGCAGCAGGCCGGGACTGACCTGGATCGGGCCGATTCTGAGGGGGGTGTTCAGCGACAAGGCGAGTCTCCGCCGCTCACTTGAGCGAGCCGGGCAGAGCCTTCATCAGGCGCACCTCGCGCCGACGGATGGTGGGCCGGAGTTCGCCGACGATCTTCTGCCACTCCGGGCTGCCGTAGTACTCGGCGATGGCCTGGTCGCGCGCCTTGGCATTGGCAAAGGAGCGGATCCAGACAAATTCGTCCTCGCGCTCCAGGGTCTCCCAGGCGGCCACGAAGGTGACCCCGTACTTCTTCATGAAGCGGCGGGCCTTCTTGAAGCCGTCGAGGAAAGTCTTTTTCTTACCGGGATGAAAGCGGTAGATCCTCAGTTCGTAGAGCATGGCGGACGGTCTCCTTTATAAAGGGTTATCATGGTTGCCTGGCGATTTTCAGCAGCTCGCCTAGTTTCTTGATCTCCTCGCCGTAGAGGGCCCAGTCGCCGCGCCGCTGCGCTTCGAGGGCGCGGTCGTAGGAGGCCCTGGCTTGTTCAAGCACACTGCCGCTGGCCACCGCTGACTCTGGGGCAGCGCTCCCTGATTTTTCTTCACCTGAGGTTGGGGCGACCTGCCCGCCGAAGACAACCGCCAGCGCCGCATCCAGGCTCTCTTCCATGGCGATGCGGTCCTCGTAGGCCACGATCACCCGCTTCAACTCCGGGATCTTCCCGCCTTCGGCCCGCAGGTAGATGGGCTGGATATAAATAAGCGATTCCTCGATGGGAATGACCAGGAGATTGCCCCGGACCACCTCGGAGCCGCGCTGGTCCCACAGGGAGATCTGGCGGGAAATATCCGCGTCCTGATTGATGCGGTTGCTGATCTGCGTGGGCCCGTAAACCAGTTTCTGCTTGGGGAATCGGCACACCATCAACTGCCCGTAAAACTCGCCGTCGTTGCGGGCCACCATCCAGGCCGAGAGGTTGTCCTTGCCGCGGGGCGTGAAGGGGATCATCAGAATATATTCCTCCCGCGTTTCGCCCGGCAGCTTCATGATCATGTGCCGCCCCATCATCTCGACCTGTTCGCCGCCGGCAGTGACCGGGATCTGCCACTGATCTTCCTTGTTGTAGAAGATCTGGGCCTCACCCATGTGGTAGACAGTGTAAAGTGCTGTCTGATCGTCGAAGAGCATATC
>CAMAVQ010000033.1 GCA_945861755.1 Gemmatimonas phototrophica | reverse complement strand
GTCGGTGTGGATACGCACGAAAGCCAGGCCGTGGATGCGCGAGGCATCCACCTTGCCCTGGGGCTCGGGGTCGCCCAGCACAAACACTTCGCTGCGGGTGATTTTCATCTGCTCACGTCCTAGTTGATGTCGCGGTTGGCAGCACCCTGACCAGTGGTTATTATTTGGAGAAATAAAGGCGTCCCCTCCTGCCCCGGCAAGCCAGAGAAACGCTGCATGCCCGCCGCCCTGTTCCTGCTCGGTTTGCTCCTGCCGGCCTGCAGCCCTGCCCCTCCTCCGGGTCCGCCAGTCCAATTCACCGAAGTCACCCATCAGGCCGGCCTCAATTTTGTCCACTATAATGGCGCTCAGGGAGACTACTACTACGTGGAGACCTTCGGCTCGGGGGCGGCCTTTTTCGACTACGACGGCGATGGCTGGCAGGATCTCTTCCTGGCCAACGGCGCTTTTCTTTTGGGCCAGCGGCCCGATCCCCCGCCCACCAGTCATCTCTATCACAACCAGCGGGACGGCACCTTTGCCGACGTGACCGGCGCGGTTGGGATCGGTCATCAGGGCTACGCCATGGGCTGCGCCGCGGCCGACTACGACGAGGACGGAGACCAGGATCTGTATCTGTCCTGCTTTGGTCCCAATGCCATGTACCGCAATGACGGGGACCACTTCGCCGAGGTGGGCCGACAGCTAGGCGTCGACGATCCGCGCTGGGGTGTCAGCAGCGGCTTCCTCGACTACGACCTGGACGGCGATCTAGATCTCTTCGTGGTCAACTATGTGGACTTTGCCCTGGAGCGCAACCCAATCTGCCAGCAGGGCAAGGTCCGCTCCTACTGCGAGCCCACGGTCTACGAGCCCACCAACAGCGTGCTCTACCGCAACGAGGGGCGGGGGGAACGTTTCCGGGATGTCAGTCAGGAAGCCGGCATCAAGCTCAAAGGGCGGGGCCTGGGCGTGGTCTTCTTCGACTACGACCTGGACGGGGACACCGACATCTACGTGACCAACGATGGCATGATGAACTTCCTCTACGAGAACCAGGGCGGCCGCTTTGTCGAGAACGGTCTGCAGGCCGGCGCCCGCTTCAACCGCGACGGCCAGGCCCTGGCCGGCATGGGGGTGGACCTGGGCGACCTCGACAACGACGGCAACCAGGACCTAATGGTGACCAACTTCTCCCGCGAGACCAACACCCTCTTCCACAACCTGGGCCAGGGGCGTTTCGAGGACCTCACCGCACGCGCCGGCCTGGCCGAACCCTCGTATCTGCAACTCGGCTTCGGTCTCTGCTTCCTCGACTTTGACCACGACATGGACCTCGACCTCTTTGTCGCCAACGGCCACGTGACCGACCGCATCGCCGAACTGGATTCCTCCCTTTCCTATGCGCAGACCAACCAGCTCCTGCGCAACGAAGGCGATCTGCGCTTCGCCGATGTTTCGGCAGTCTCTGGTCCCAGCTTCGCGGTCAAAAACGTGGGCCGTGCCGCCGCGATGGCCGACTACGACAACGACGGCGACGAAGATCTCCTGGTGACCACCGAAGCCGGCCCGGCCCGCCTCCTGCGCAACGACGGGGGCAACCAGGCCCACTGGCTCTCGGTGGCGTTGGTCGGCAAAGCCCCGCGCGACGCCCTGGGGGCCCGGGTGACCGTGGAGGCCGGCGGCGTGCGCCAGGTGCGCGAGCACCAGTCCGGCCGCAGCTATCTATCCAGCCACGACCCCCGCCTCCACTTTGGCCTGGGGAAGCACACCCGCGCCCAGGTGGACGTGCGCTGGCCCGATGGCCAGGTGCAGCAACTGGGCGAGGTGGCCGCCGATCAGTTCCTCAAACTGGAAGAGCCCTGAGATGGACGCGCTGCAAAGATACACGGCCAAAGGCCATTACCAGGTTCAAGGCTGGCTCTGGCCGGGGGCCATCCAGCTCATCGCCGCCCTCGCTGGACTCCAGCGCAACTTTGGGGTGCAGGGCGGGATGGGCGAGATCGGCGTACATCACGGCCGGCTCTTTATCTTATTACATCTGCTCAGCACTCCGGGTGAACGCAGCGCTGCCTGGGACCTCTTCGAGGACCAGGACCAGAACATCGACGCTTCGGGAAGGGGGGATTACGCGCGGCTGCTGGCCAACCTGCAGGCCCACGGCTGCGATCTGGGACGCATCCAGCTGCTCAAGGCCAATTCCATGGAGCTTGACAGCGATCAGGTGCGGGGGGTGCTGGGAGGCGGGGCGCGACTCTTTTCGGTGGACGGGGGCCACACCGCGCCCCTGACCTACACCGATCTGCGCACCGCCAGCGAGGCCCTCGCCGAGGGGGGGATTGTCATGCTCGACGACTTCTACAACGAACAGTGGCCCGGGGTAGCCGAAGGGGCCCTGTCTTTCCTGCTCGACCATCCGGACCAGCTCTTCCCGGTGGCCATCGGCGGCAACAAGGTCTGCTTCACCCACAGCGCCGAGTGGGCCCATCGCTATCAGGAGGCCCTGGCCCGCTCGGGACCGGGGGCGCACAAGGTTTCCGAACTGACCGGCAAACCCGTGCTGGTCTTTCGTTTTCCCCAGCACCGTGGCAGCTGGTTGGGCCGCATCCTGCGCCGATTATATCGGTTGGGGCGCTGAAAACCGGTTAAGGTCCGGTATCCCGCATGATGCGCAGCACCAGGTCGTGTTCAAAGGCCGGCACGCCCAAGCGGATCAAACTCCCCCCCCGCAGGTAATGCCAGGGGGAGTAGAGGCCCGTGGCTGGCGAGTAGCAGGCCGTCCGGTACCAGCCCATGGGCAGATCGAACATCAGCTTCCCCTCGATGGGCAGCCCAGCCCCGATCTCCTCCACCTCTCTTCCGTCTGCCAGGTAGATGCAGTAGTCATTGCCCGGCGTCCCCAGCACCACCTCGATGGTGTGGGCCGGCTGCTGCTTGAGGAACCCGGAGATAGGCTTGGCAGCGACCAGGTCGACCGAGTGAATAAATTCCGACAAGTGCCCTATCCAGGAGCGGATATGGCGCTGGGACTCGGGGGTGCCGGCCTCGCGGCCGGGGACCAGCGAAAAGTCGATGTAGTCGTAGTGGGCGCCGCACATCAGCGCCATCCAGGCCCGCTTGCGGTGGAGGGTCCAGCCCACCGGGTCGCGGTACTGGCTGGCGGCGTTGTCCTCGTCTAGGTTGAGGGGCTTGGGCAGCGGGTAGGCCGCCAGGCAGTAATGGCGCAATTCGCGCAGTTTGAGCTGCTTGGACATAAAAGCGCCCAGGTCGTACGTCTGCCCGCGGATAGCAGTACTGGGCAGCGGGTGGATATTGACCACCTCGAAGGGAGAGTCCGCGGCAAAGGTCTCGTCGGCTGGCTGATAAAAAGGTGCCCAGGTGAAGGCCTGCTGGCCGGCGATCAGGTGCCGGGTCCCCCGCTCCTCCTCCACCTGGCGGACCACCCCGGCCAGGGTTGCCTGCCACTGGTCCACCTCAGCGGGGTCGGGGTTGTCGGGGTTCCCGGTGGGCGCATTGCCCCCTGGCTCGTTGCAGATCTCGTAGATAATGTGATCGTAGTGGCAGGTCTCCTCGACGATCTTGCGCACGTGGGCGCACTGATAGCCAAAGAGCTGGGCGTGGCGCTGCGACATGTACTCGGGCCAGTGCATTTCGTCCAACCCGTTGACGTTGTTCTGGGGATTGAGCGGATTGAGGGCCCAGATGTTTTCCCCGTAGGTGTTGCTCAAGAGCACCACCTCGACGATGATTCCGAACTCGGAGGTCAGGGAAAGAAACCGGTGCAGCCGCTCGAAAAACTCGGGGTTCCACCGTGCCAGGTCGTACTTGGGCTCCCCATCCAGCGCTTTACCCGGACCAGTGCGCAGGAAGGGGGCGATGTAGTCCGGGGTTTCTGGTTTGCAGGAGGAATAGGGATTGGTGGCCGACTGCAACTCGCGGAAGAGCATAAAGAGCCGGGTCAGGGTCTGGCGGCGCAGGGCGGCATCGGCCAGGTAGGGCTCAAAACGGAAAGCGCGATTGAACACGGCCCCGTAGTGCTCGGTGGCGCAGACCAACACCCGTGGTTTGCCCCTGAACTCGAAAATTTTCAAGTTTTTGGGATGGATGTGAATGGGGGCGGGCATGGAACGGGTCCTACTTGTCGGCGTACTTCACTGAACAGCCGTAGGGCTGGGAGCTTGAGCTTGCTACTGGCTTGCCGGCCAGGACCGCGTCGAGGGCCAGCCGCACGTAGTTCTTGGCCTTGGGGATATCCTCTGCGTCGGCGCTGGGGATATCGTCGATGCCCCCTATATAAACCAGGGCCCCGGCCGGGTCGATCACGTACATGTGGGGGGTAGTCTTGGCTCCGTACATCCGGCCCACCTTGCCCTCGACGTCGGTCAGATAGAAGGTGGCCGCCGATTTCCGCTCGGCGATCTGCGTTTTCAGGTCATCGCCCGCGAAATAACCCTGTTTGCCCGGTGCCGAGGAGCAGATGGCTAGCCAGGTTACGCCCTTGCCGGTGTACTCGGCCTGCAATCCCTGCATATTGCCCGCGCCGTAGTGTTTCTTGACGAAGGGGCAGCCAAAGTTGACCCATTCGAGCACCACGAACTTCCCCTTGAACTCCGCCAGGCTGCGCTCCACGCCCTCTGCGTCCTTCAGGGTAAACGCCGGCGCCGCTTTGCCCACCTCCGCCTGGAGGGGTTCCGCTACCTGGGGCGGGGCGACCTCCTCGGCGGTACAACTGATGGCCAAGGGCAGGGAAAAGGCCAGGCTCAAAATCAGGGTCTGCAACTTCATGGTATCCTCCTTGGTGGGGGTCTATTTAATCAGTACCATCTTTTTTGTCTGATTCCAACTGCCCGCCTGCAACCGGCAAAAGTACACGCCGTTGGCCAAAGCACTGGCAGAAAAAACGGCCTCATACTGGCCGGCCTCCCGCCGCCCCTCCTCCAGCAGCGCCACTCTTCTGCCCCGCAGGTCGAAGATCTCCAGCCGCACCTGGGCCGGGGTCGCCAGGGCAAAAGAGATGAGGGTGCTGCTGTTGAAGGGGTTGGGGTAGTTCTGCTGTAGGACAAAAGCCTCTGGGACCGCGTTACTCTCCGCGCTCACCGCCGTGGGCCGGCCCAGATGCTCGATCCACTGGCGGATCAGCGTCGCCCCCTCCTGGTCCACCCGGTTGCTGGCCAGGGGCGGCATACGAAAACGGCCCAGGTCGAGCAGGCGCAGATAGAGCACCGAAGAATCCGGCACACCCGGCCGGAGCAGGCGGGCGCCCCTGATCCCCAAGTCGCCCACTTCGGGCGGGGCGTCGACCAGGTGGGTGGCGGCCAGCGGAGTGCCGAAGCGCAGGTCCAGGCCGCCGCGCCCAGTGCCCTCGGGCCGATGGCAGTGACTGCAGTTGGCGTCCAGGTACGCACGCGCCCCGGTTTCCAGGTCCTGGCCGGCGGCCAGCGGATCGGGCAGGCGGGGCCAGGAAGCCTGTACCTGGCCGATGTCCTCGCTGAAGAGCCCAATGTGGTTGAGGGTGCGCAGCTGGTTGTCGCGCACCGCGCCGTAGTTGTACGTCCCATTGAGCTGGGCCGTGCGCACACCCAGCACATGGCCGGCGGCTTCGGTATGGCAGATAGTACACTCGGCGCGGCTGGGGAAATAGTGCTCCTGCACCAAGGAACCGCCGGGCGCAGCCGGATCAGTGACCGTGAAGCGCTCGGTGGCACTGCCCTCCAGCAATACCGCCTCGGTGCCCGCCTCATTCCATTGGTAGCTGAAGCCGTCCCACTCCTCACCCTGGTCGCGTTTGACCAGGAAGCGGGTCTCGACGATGCGCCGGCTCTGCGCCTTGCCCTGCTCCATCTCTAGATAGAAGTTCTTGACCAGCACCGCAGCGGGGGGAAAGCTCCAGGGCCCCTCCGGCGAAAAGCCGATGCGGGTGGTGTCTGGCAAGGCCAGCAGCCGGGTCTTGTGCGCCCCGTCGGACCACAGCTCGGAATTCACCCCATAGGGGATCAGCCCCGGCGCCGGGGTCTGGGACTTCATGTCGCTGAAGACCCCGGACTGCGAGAGTAATTCCGGCACCTGCCCGGCCGGCGCGGCGGGGTCGCGCTCCTCAAAGGTGTAGATCCGCCCGTCCAGACCCAACACGTAGACTTCGCCGGCCTCGTCCTCGCCGAAGCTGGCCAGGGGCGAGGGGCTCAGGGCGAGGAGTCGGTGTTCGCTCACCTGGCCCTGGACGTAGCGCAGGCCCCAAATCTGTTGCGACACAAAGTCTCCGTACACGTAGACCCCCACCAGGCGGATCAGGCGAGCGCCGCGGTACACGTACCCCCCGCTGATGGACTTGCCCTCAATATGGCTGTATTCGGCCACCGGCAGCTTCAGGCCGGTGGTGTCGCAATTAACCGAGGGGCTGAAGCAATGGAACCCCTCCATGATATTCCAGCCGTAGTTGCCGCCCTTCTCGATCAGGTCCACCTCTTCCCACTTGTTCTGCCCCACGTCCCCGGCCCACAGGTTGCCGTTCAGGCGGTCGAAGCTGAAACGCCAGGGATTGCGCAGGCCCCAGGCCCAGATCTCCTCGCGCCAGCCCTCGGTGTTGCCCACAAAGGGATTGTCCGAGGGGACGGCATAAGCCAACTCGCCCTGGGTGTGATCCACGTCGATACGCAGGATGTCGCCCAGCAGGGTCTGGCGATTCTGCCCGTTGCGGTACTGGTCGTCGGCCCCGCCCCCGTCCCCGAGTCCGATGTACAGGTACCCGTCCGGACCAAAGGCCAACTGCCCGCCGTTGTGGTTGCCCGCCGGCTGCTGCACCTCGAAAAGCACCCGCTCGCTGGCCGGGTCGGCCGCGTCTGCATCAGGCGAAACACGGAACTCCGAGAAGCGGGAGAAGAGATTGCCGCGGGTGTAGTAGACGTAGAAGCGGCCGTTCTCGGCGTAGTGCGGATGGAAGGCCAGACCGAGCAGACCAGCCTCGTTGGGCCCGTCGTTGACCTTGGCGCGCAGGTCGAGAAAGACCTGGTCCAGTCCCTCGCCCAGCACCCGGATGGTCCCCGGCTGCTCGACCACAAAGACCCGGCCGCTGCCGTCCCCGGCATGGGTGAGGTACACCGGCCGGGTGAAACGAGAACCGGAAAAAACCCGGCGCAGTTCCATGTCGGCCAGGGAGTAGCCGGCGCTGTGCACGCGGAAGGAGGTGTTGGGCACCCGGGTATCGAGGCCGTACGGCTCCTGGGCCCCGGCAAGGGCAGCGCCCAGGACGAGCAACAAGGCGCTGAGCTGTTTGATTGTCATGCGGGGAAGCTACGGAGATTTTTGCTTAGATTCAAGATGAGTCCCCATCCAGGAGGTGGTCCATGCCCATAGTGCTGCACATCTCTCCCTCCGGTTCCGACACCTGGTCCGGGAACCTGCCCGAAACCAATGCCGAGGGCACCGACGGCCCGCTGGCCACCCTCGAAGCCGCCCGCGACCTCCTGCGACGGATCCCGAATCCGGAGGGTGCCACGGTTTATCTGCGGGGCGGGGTGTACCACCGCACCCAGTCCTTCGTACTCGAAGCGCAGGACAGCGGCACCCCCGAAGCCCCGGTGGGGTACCGGGCCTGGCCCGGCGAGTGTCCGCGCCTCCTGGGCGGCTGCCTGCTGGACCACTTCGTCCCCGTGCAGGACCCCGCGGTGCTCCAGCGCCTGGCACCTACAGCCCGTGGCCAGGTCCTCCAGTGCAACCTGAGCGCTCTGGTACACCTGGAAGGCGTGTCCTCGCGGGGCTTTGGCCGGCCCACCACCCCTTCCCACCCCGAACTCTTCTTCGCCGACCAGCGCATGGAACTGGCCCGCTGGCCCAACGAAGGTTTCGCCCGGATCAAGGCGGCCGCCGCCTTCCACCAGGAGGGCGACGGCCACGGCGGCGAGCTGGGCCTCATCGAAGCCGGGTTCTACTACGAAGGGGACCGCCCCACCCGCTGGCAGCACCAGCGGGATGTGTGGCTGCACGGGTACTGGGCCTGGGACTGGGCCAACACCTATGAGCAACTGGAATCCTTCGACCCGTCCACCGGCCTGATCCGCACCTGCCCCCCCCACGGCATTTATGGAATCAAGGCGGGACAGCGCTTCTACTTCCTGAACATCCTCGAGGAGTTGGATCAGCCCGGCGAGTACTACGTGGACCGCGAGCAGGGGCTGTTGTACTTCTGGCCCCCGGCGCCCTTGAGCACCGGCGAAACCGCCCTCTCCCTGCTGGCCACCCCGCTGATCGACCTGCGCGATGCCTCCCACCTGCGCGTCGAAGACTTAAGCCTGGAGTACAGCCGTGGCACAGGGCTGCGCATCGAGGGAGGCCGCGATGTGCAGGTGAATGGCTGCACCCTGCGGCACCTGGGCAACTTCGGCGCGGTGATCGAGGAGGGCCACCACCATCACATCAGCAGTTGCGACCTCTACAGCCTCGGCGACGGGGGCATCCGCCTGAGCGGCGGCAATCGGCAGACCCTGGAACCGGGCGGCCACCTGGTGCTCAACAACCACATCCACCATCTGGGCCAGTGGTCGCGCTGTTACCAGCCGGGCGTGCTGCTGGGCGGGGTCGGCCATCGCATCGCCCACAACCTCATCCACGACGGCCCCCACTGCGCCATCCTGCTCAACGGCAACGAACACCTCATCGAATTCAACCATATCCACCACGTCTGCCAGGAAACCGGGGACGTGGGTGCCTTCTACATGGGCCGCGACTGGACCGAAGGGGGCGTGGTGGTCCGCCACAACCTCTTCCACCACACCCAAGGCTACGGTATGGGTTCCATGGCCGTGTACCTGGACGACTGCGCCAGCGGTGCGCTGGTGTACGGCAATGTCTTTTACCAGTGTACCCGGGCCGCCTTTGTGGGCGGGGGCCGCAACAACCGCATCGACAACAACATGTTTATCGAGTGCAAGCCGGCGGTGATGATCGACGGCCGCGGCCTCGACCCTCGGCCGGTGTGGCAGGACATGGTCAACAAAACCATGAAGGAAAGACTGGCGGCGATGCACCACCACGAGCCTCCATATAGCCTGCGGTATCCCGACCTGAAACATCTGGACCGCTACTACCAGGAGGGCGCTGGCACCGGGGTGCCTCCCGAGGGCAATCTCGTGGTCCGCAACATCAGCGTGGGCGGGGAGTGGCTCAAGGTCCACTGGCACGCCAAACCCGAATGGGTCGCGGTGCAGAACAACCTGGTGGACGAAGACCCGCATTTTGTCGACGCGGAGGCGCTGGACTTCCGCCTGCGGGAGGACGCTCCGGCCTATGAGTTGGGTTTCAAGCCCATTCCCATGGAACAGATCGGCCTGTACCTGGACCAGTGGCGCAGTTCGCTGCCGGATGAAAACGCGCTGCGCCCAGATTGAGTTTCAGGTGGGGGCCGGCATAGCCTGGCCGGCATAACGCCGGATCTGGCTGTGGGGGGGATGGTATTGGGCCGCCACGGCGGCGAGGACTTCCTCCCGGCGGGCCTTGATTTCCCGCTGGGGCAGTTGCAGGGCGATATCTTCGACATCGTGGGGCCCGATGCGCCAGTGACCGCACACCGCCCCCCTGAACTCGCCGTCGATCAACAGATACTGGAGCACCTCGTCGGCGAATTGCTGCTTGAGCTGGCGCTGGTGAGACTTCACCAGGGGGTCGGCCTTGTGTAACATGAAGGTGCCGCGGCCCGGCTGGCGCGGCGCCAGGCCCTGGTCCTGGACCATCATCCAGCCCTCCTCCAGCCCCTTCACCGTGCAGCGCACTGCTTCGCCAGCAGCCTCCAGGCCCTGCAACAGACCGCCGACCTTCTTGGCCGGCCACTGGGACCAGTCGCAGACCTGGGCACCGGTGAGGAAGACCTGGGAGTGCAGCAGGCGTTTGACCACCTCGGCAGCAGCCTCCTCGCATTTCAGCGCGCCCAGATCTACCCCCGGCCACTCGGCGGCGAACAGGCAAAAGGGCCGTTCCCAGTTGTCGTCCTCCTGATCTTCGTACACCAGAAAGGCCTGCTGCAGGCGGTGTAGACCCGGCATCAGTTCCTTGTGCCGCATCCCGCTCTCGGCGCCCAGTTGCCTGGGCGACAAGGGGCCCTCGTATTTCAGGGTTTGGAGGATCTTCTCGTGCAGGGGGGAAAGCCGCGGCAGCGGTCGGCGGAAGGCAGCGCCGTACAGGGCCAACTCTTCGGCCAGCACGTAGCCGATATTGCCGCCCCAGAAGCGGCCCTTCACCAGGGCGCGGCAACCCCGCCAGCGGTCGGCCAGTTTTCCTGCGTCAAAGCAGGTCCGGTGTACCAGGCGCGGCGGGGAACCGGGCCGGGAAAAATGCACCGGGGCTACCGGCTGCAGGTAGTGGACCAGACGCTGATACTCCGCCTCGTCGGCGATGAGCCGGCCCAGCCCCTGCCGTTCCAGGCGGTGGGCCAGGATGGTCGAGAGGTCCATCGATTCAGGCGGCACGGCTGGCCTGACCCGCCCCCAGCAGTTGCATCCAGCAGGCTTCGTATTGGGCGAGGACCTGCTGCCACGCCTCGGGCGGTTGCTGTCCCCGCACCACCTGCCAGGCGACCAAGGTCACCTGGCGCTCCACCTGGAGAATCTCCGGCCGGCCGGCCAAGTCGGCCATGGAAACCGGGCCAAAGGCCCGCCGTACCCGGTTGATCACCGCACTCAACTCCGCTCCCAAGCGGGTCAGGGAACTGGTCCCGACCCGATCTTTCCTAGCTCTGCCCATGGCGCACCATCCCAGGGATGGGTAGCCCTGGGGGACAGGGCTACAAGAGGACTCTTCACGCGCTGTGCAAGAGATAGAATACTAAACAAATGTGCAGGTGTAAAGCGATAAAAACACTCCTCCCGCACGTTTTCATAACTACCTATTTCTACTTATTTTGCTTCTCTATTTTTCCTTCGGGAAGCAGGGAGACCCGCACATAGTTTTTCTCGTTCACATACTGCCTTGCCGCCGCCTGCACCGAAGCTGGGGTCAGGCTCTCCACCAACTGCTCGTACTGGAGGATCAGCTTGGGATCCGTACCGTGTACATAGGCCGATTCCAGCGCCTCTAACCAGAAGCTGTTTTCCTTGAGGTCCACCTCGCGTTGGCGGCGCTGCATCTCCTTGACCTTGTCCACATAACTCTGATCAGGTCCCATCTCTTTTAGACTTCCCAACTGTGCAAACACCGCCTGGGTCAGTTCCTTCACCCTTTCGGGGGCGCAGCCAAAACCCACCGATAATTGGTACTCTTCGCGCGGGTAGTGCGAAGCCGAGGCATTAACACTTACCCCGTACGTGCCCCCCAATTCCTCGCGCAGCACCTCGCGCAGCCGGATCTCCAGAATACTGGCCAGCGCGTGCAGATCGTAGAGGTGTTGGCGCTCCCAGACAAAGGGGCCGGTGAAGACCAGTTGGCTCAGACTCTTGGGCTCTATGCCCTTGTACACTTCTTCCACCACCACCCCCTTGGGCAATTCCACCCCCAGGTCGCGCCACAACTCCCGCCGGCCCTGGGCCGGCAGCCCCCCCAGGTAGCGCTGCACCAGGGGGCGCACTTGGTCGAGGGTGAAGTTACCCACCAGGAAAAAGGTGAAATCCGCGGCGTCGGCAAAACGGTCCTGATAGATGCGCAACGACTTGCCCAGATCCATCTCTTCCAGCAGCGGGGGCGACCAAGACCGCGCCCGGTAATGGTGCTGAGCCAGGATCACCTGCAGCGAATCGTGGAAGGCGCTCTCCGGACTGGCGCTGCGGTTTTGCAGCATGCCCTTCAGCCAACCCCGGTACGCCGCATAAGCCGTGGAATCCTGGCGCGGATGGGTTATGTACAGATAGATCAGTTGGAACATGGTCTCCAGATCCTCGGGCGAAGCCCTGCCCGACAACCCTTCCTCCAGCCCACCTATCCACGGGGAAACCTCCACTACCTTGCCGGCCAGCAGCTTTTGCAGTTCCACCTGGCTGAAGCGCCCCACCCCGCCTTCCTTGACCACCGCGTCGGCGGTCACCCCGGCCACGTATTCCGAGTCCGCCGTCAGGGAGTGGCCGCCCGGGCTGTAGGCGGTGAGGAGCACCTCGTCATTTTTGAAGGAAGTGGGCTTGAGCAACACCCCCACCCCGTTGCCCAACTGCCAGGCGGTCAGCCCCAATTCGGGGATCTCCCGGGTAGAGACGATGGCCGTGGGGGCCGGCAGCGCGTCGAGTAGCGTGACGCCGGCCAGCTGATCCTTGTATGCGGAGATCTTCTTTTTTTTCACTTGGGAGAAAACGGCCTTGAGCTGTGCCTCGGTGGGCACCTGCACTTCCGCTTTTTCGGGCAGGCTCACCACCACTACCAGGTTGCGCTCGCCCTCCCAGGTCTTGGCCAGGGCCTGGACCTCCTCCAGCCCGATCTGGGGGAGAAAGGTATGGTAGATGCCGTATTCGTAGACGATCCCCGGGATGGGCTCATCGTCGAGGAAATAACGCAGATACTCGTCGGCGAAATCTCCCGACTCGCTCTTGTCCCGCTCCCGGTACGCCTGTTCGACGCTGCGCAGCAACTCCTTTTTCTCGCGCTCCAACTCGGTGTCGGTGAACCCGTGCAGCTGCACCCGCCGGCACTCGGTCAGCAGCGCTTCCAGCCCGCGCTCCAGCCCCTGGTCAGCCACCATGGCCGCCAGGTAATAACTCTCCTTGGTCTGCACCAACAGATCCAGGCCCGCATAGGCCGAGAGGAAAGGCGGATTCTCCGCCACGCTCTGCTCGTAGAGCCGGCGGTTGAGCATGCCCTGATACAGGGCCTCCACCAGATAGCGCCGGTAACCGCCGATCGTCTTGTGGGGATCGACATCCTTCTTGAAATAGAGCGCCACACTGGAGCCGGTGGCCTCCGGATCGGTATTGATGGAGAAGAGCGGCTGCGCGTGGTCGGGCACTGGATAGCTGGGGCGCACCACCGGGGTCGCCGAGGCCGGCAACTGTCCCAGATAAGTATGCGCCCATTCCTCCACCTGCACCGGGTCAAAATCCCCCACCGCCACCAGGGCCATCAGTTCGGGGCGATACCAGCGCTGATAAAAGCGCCGCAGGTCCTCCCGGGAAAAAGTGTCCAACACCGCCTTCTCCCCGATGGGCAGCCGGCTGGCGTAGCGCGAATCCTTCAGGATGACCGGAAGCTGGCGGTCCAGCAGGCGCGCTTCGGCGCCCCGGTTGCCGCGCCACTCCTCGATCACTACCCCCCGCTCCTGATCCACCTCTTCGGGATCGAAGCTCACCCCCCCGGCCCAATCCTGTAGGATCTGGAAGGCCTTCTCCATCACCCCGGCGCTATCGGTGGGCACCTGGAGCAGGTAGACTGTTTCGTCGAAGCCGGTGTAGGCGTTGAGGTCGGGCCCAAAACGCATGCCCACCGATTCGAGGTAATCGACCAACTCCTGCTTGGCGAAATGTTTGGTGCCGTTGAAGGCCAGGTGTTCGATCACATGGGCCAGTCCCTGCTGCCCATCCTCCTCCAGCACCGAACCGGCCTTGACCACCAGGCGCAGTTCGGCGCGGCTCTCGGGCCGGGGGTTGGCCCGGATCAGATAACGCAGGCCGTTGTCCAGGGTCCCCTGTTTTACCTGCGGGTCCACGGGCAGGCGCTGGTCCAAGAGCGGGGTGACGTTGGCGGGCGCCTTGCCCAGAGGCCGATGCCCGCCGGTCCCGCAGCTCCACCACCCCCACGCCGCACAGAGCAAAAGACTGAACAGTTTCATTCCTTATCTCCGGTGTATGAATCCTGTCACAGTGTCGAGATGAAGATAAGAGCCTGGCTGCAAACCGGGTAGTAAACAAAAGCCCCCGGCCTTTGGGGCCAGGGGCCGTTTTCATCGGCGGCCGGGACTGCGGGGACCGGGAAGCGCCTTCCCTACCTGGATTCGGTGGGCACGGCCGTCTTGGCCTTGAGCGCCGCCACCTGGCCCTGGCGGGCCAGGTCCACCGCCTCGCCCAGGATCCGCGCGGCCTCCTGAGGGGCGTGGAACCCCATGGAGTTCTCGGCGGCGACAAAATCGAGGCGCCATTGCGCCTGGCGCTGGAGTTCGCGAGCCTGGTGCAGTTGCTCGTCGGTAGCCGCGGCGGCCTTGGCGGCTTGGATCGCGTCGAGCTGGTCCACCAGCGCCTTGCCGGCGCGCTGGAGCAGGTCGAAATTGCGCGCCTGGATGGATTCCACCCGGGCAAGAATCTCCTTTTCCTCGATGTGGTGGCAGACCTGGCAGGCGCGGTTGATGTTGAGCAGGGGGCTGCGCACCCAGTGGTCGGAAACCTTGGTGGCCCCGTCGCGCTGGTAGGGCATATGGCAGTCGGCGCAGGCCACCCCGGAGCGGGAGTGTATCCCCTGCGACCACAGCTCGAATTCGGGGTGCTGGGCCTTGAGGATCTCGGCCCCGCTCTCGCTGTGTTTGTAGTCGTAGAACCGCGAGCCGTTGGGCAAGGTGGTCGCGTTCCAGTGGGCTTCGAGGTCCTCGACCTTCAAGCCCTTGCTCCAGGGAAATTCCAGGGGCATGGCGCTGGAGCAGTAATACTCCACGTGGCACTGGCCGCAGACGAAGGAGCGCATCTCGGTGCGCGAGGCCAGCAGGTTGGGGTCATAGGGCGCGCGGCGGTCCGTGGCCCGCCAGCGCTCGATGGAGGGCAGTTGGGGCAGCGGGGCAGGGGAGGCGGCCAGGGCCTGGATCGCTTTGATGAAACCAGGGCGCGTCACCCGCAGCTTCATCGTCTGTGCACTGTGGCAGTCCACGCAGGAGACCGGATGGGCGTGGCCGCTTTCGTGTAACTTGGCGCTCATCTGCTGATAGGACATCTGGTAGCTCTTCTCAAAACCGGCCATCGCGTCTCCGCCTCCCAACTCCCGGTACAGGGGCATGACCGAAGCGTGGCAGTGCAGGCAGGAGCCGGTCTGCGGTTTGGTCAAGCGCTTGGTCTCCTCCTGATCGTACAACATATAGGCGTGGCCGCGCCGGTCGCGGTAGTCGATGGAAAAGGCATACCCCAGAAAGATCCGTTTGAGCCAGGGGTCGCGCTCGATCTTCTGTTCGGGCAGGGCTTCGCTGCCCCCGTGCCCGCCAAAACGGGTGCGGGTGGCTAGGGCGGTCAACTGGTAGGACTCGTACTGCTTGGGCCAGTTGACGCCCCACTTGGCCGGGTCGGTGTCATCCTCTCCCACCTCCACCAGGTGGATGTAGGGGTTCTTGGCCTCGCTTTTGCGCTCGAAGATGCTCACCAACAGGCCGGTAGCCAGCGCGCCGAGGCCCGCCAACACCACCACAACCACGCCGTAGATCAGGAGCGATCTCTTGTTCATCTCTTCACCTGGTTGACTAATGGCCCCCTGCCGGAGACACCGCCTCGAACTTGCCCAGCCCCACGGTCTCTCCGTGGCCTACGGACCGGTGGCAGTGTACACAGTTGATCGCGTCCGCGTCGGTGGTGGCCCCCGCCACGAGTTCGTGTATCAGGTCCTCGTGGCAGCCGACGCAGTTGTCGTGCAACACCCGCTGATTGACCTCGCGGATGAAAATCGGCTCGTGGAAATCCTGGAGGGTGAATCCCTTGGAGTGCCAGAAGCCGTTTTCGGCTTTGGCCAGCCACTTGGGTACAAAGTCGTGCGGCAGGTGGCAGTCCACGCAGGTGGCAGCGGTATGGTGACTCGCCTTCTGCCAGGAATCGTATTGGGGCTGCATGATGTGGCAGTTCACGCAGGCGGTTGGGTCTTTGCTGAAATAGGAGAGCCCTTCACCGTAATAAAAAGTAAAACTCCCGAGCCCCATCAGCGCCCCCAACATCGCCGCGATTGCCAAGCCCCCAATAGTCATATGTCCAACCTGTTTTCCGTTTTCCCCCGAATGTGCCTATTATACTACAAAAACCCGACCCGAGAAAGGATTCCCGAATGGCCGAACTCGAACGCCGCCGGCTGGGCAATACCGGCATGACCCCCAAGGCCCTGGGACTGGGCTGCGCTTTTTTCGGCGGGAACAATGTCTCCGACCAGGAAGCAGTGGAGGGCATCCGCCGCGCCATCGAACTTGGCCTAGATTATCTGGATACCTCTCCCCTGTACAGCGAGAGCGAAAGGCGGGTGGGCCTGGCTCTGGAAGGCGGGTGGCGGGAGCGGATATATCTGCAAACCAAGACCGGCACTCACCCCGAGAAACGCGGCGACTTTT
Source organism: Gemmatimonas phototrophica (assembly GCA_945861755.1). GTDB lineage: Bacteria > Latescibacterota > UBA2968 > UBA8231 > UBA8231 > SICG01. The sequence continues at coordinate 15,244 of CAMAVQ010000033.1, read as the reverse complement.
CGGCGGCGGCCACCCGCTGGAGTGTGGAGAACAGCCTGCGCTTGCTCAAAACCGATTACCTCGACGCCGTGCTCATCCACGACCCACCCGACATCGAGACCCCCCTGGCCCCCGGCAACGCCTTGGACGAGTTGCTCCGGATGAAGGAAGAGGGGATCATCGGCCATATTGGGCTGGGGGTGCGGCAGCACGAATTCCATCGCCGGGCTATCGAGACCGGCCACATCGAGATCGTGCTCAGCTACCTCGATTACACCCTGATCGACCAGTCGGTGGCGCACACCACCCTGCCCCTGGCCCGCGAACAGGGCGTGGGCATCATCCTGGCCAGCGCCCTGGGCATGGGCCGCCTGGCCGGCCCGGAGCCGGATCCTCAGGCCGAACCCAAGGCCCACGCCATCTGGGCCTGGTGCCGCCAGCGCGGGGTTGAGATCCGCCACCTGGCCCTGCAGTTCTGCCTAGCCGCCCCCATCGCCGGGATCGCCATGTCCGGCCCCTGCACCCGACTGCAAGTGGAGGAGGTGTACGAGGCGGCCACTGCCCAGGTATCCGCTGAGGTCTGGCAGGACTTCAAGGCCGAGTTCGGCGTGGGACTCTAGTGGACTGGTCGATCCTATTAATGGATTTTGTGCCGCTGCTGGTCTTTGTCGTCGTCGACAGCCTCAGCAACATGCGGCGGGCGGTGGTCTGGGCCTTGGCGGTGGCCAGCGTCGAATTGATCTGGGAGTTCTACACCTTTGGCGAGATCGACGAGTTCTCCATCCTCTCGACCCTGCTGATCCTCATCTTCGGGGGCCTCGCCCTCAAATACAACAATGCCCTCTTCATCAAGTTCAAGCCGGTGATCCTCAGCCTCTTCACTGCCCTGGCGCTGCTGATCACTTGGGGTCTGGGCAAATCGCTGCTGGTGACGGCCATGGACCGCTACGGCCCCCTCTTGCCCGCCCAGTTCCAGCCGCTGGTCCACCTGCCTCGCATGCAGCAGATCCTGACCAGGGCCTCCCTGTACCTGGGTTTCGGCTTTCTGCTACACGCCGCCCTGGTGGCTTGGGCCGCCCTGCGCCTGGGCAGTTGGGGCTGGTTGCTCACCCGCAGCGCCGGCGCCTATCTGATGATGTTCCTAGCCATCTGGCTGGCCGCCCGCTGAGGGCAAAAAAAAAGGACAGGAGCACTGCTCCTGTCCTTCCCTTCTCAAGATCATCCCTCAGAATCTGGAACCTGCGACTGCTTTGTTGTCCCAGGCGCCGACGATGGTCACCGGGGTATTGACCCCCACCGTGCGGAAAAGCTCGTCCATATCGGGATTGGCCAGCGCTACACAACCGGCCGTCCAATCCTGGCCCCGTCCACCGCCGGAGTGGATCTGGATGGCATAACCGGGGCTGGCGCCCTTTCTTATCTTTCCCTTGCGCTTGTCTTCGTTGATACGCCGGAGATCATCGGCGTTGGGGTAGTTCAGGTCCAGGGCCTTGTGCCCGTCGGGCCGCTGGCGCTTGCCGATAATCCGGTACTTGCCCTCGGGGGTGACCTTGTCGCCGGACATGCTTTTTTCAGCCATCCAGTTGGCCCCCAGATCCGCATCGTAGCGCTTCTTGAGGCGGCCATCGTAATAGAGGTAACAGGTGTGGCTGCTCTTGTCCACGATCAGCGCGTACCCCTTCTGGCGTGCCGAGACCTCGACCGTTTCTTTAGCCCACTTGCCCCAGCGATCGCGCTTGCCCCGCAAATAATCGGCGATGTAGGTACCGGTGCCTTCCCGCACCGTATTGACGATGGTGGACACCTCCTGAAACTTCTGGTCGACCACGTCCAGATCCCCCTGGCGCAAACGATCCTGCGCCGCACTGAGGGTCAGCTCAGCCTTCGTGAGGTTGCGGTTATACGCTCGGTGCTTGGGGATGCCCCGGGTGCTCTGGAAGGCTTGATGCAGGTTGGTGCTCACTTCCTTGAGCCTGGCCTCCAGTTGGGCCTGGCGGGCCTTGCGGGCCTCCAGGGTAGCCGTGGCCGCGGCCTGCGCATGGTGCGAAGCCGCCAGAGCGGCGGTGAAGGCCGGGGTATAATCCCGCATCGGCTCAAACCACTGCCCCTGCTCCGCGCGGATCTTGCGGAACGAGGCGTCGAGGGAGTCCTTGGCAGCCTCCAGGAGTTCGGGGGCGTACTGGGCCGCCCCTTCTTCCTCGGCGTAGACAATATCCCGGTTGGCGATCTCCAAGGTGTGTTTGGGGGGAACCGCACAAGCAACGCAACAGGCGGCGGCGGCCAGCCACACCCAGGTAAAACGAGACAAAGAGCAAGACAGAGATCTGCGGATCTGCATGGCCAGAAGGATTGAAAATAGAGGTCTGTGGGGAAAGTTCAGCAACATGAATCGAGGATGTGTTCTAAAGTAAAAGGGTGCCCTCCAAATGTCAAAGGCTTTTGCCAAAAATTGCTTCATCTTGCTTCCACCAGCCTGAAAGCCTCCTCGCGGGCGGCCATCAGCAGCCCCTCATCCCGGGCCAGATCGGCCACTAGCAACTCGGACAAGCCGGCCTGGCGCAGGCCCAGTACCTCACCGGGCCCCCGCAATTCCAGATCCCGGCGGGCGATTTCAAAGCCGTCCTGGGTCTGGCACAACACTTTTAATCGTTCGGTCTCTTGCGCAGCCTGGCTGCCGGCGATCAGGATGCAGTAGGACTGGGCCGCCCCTCGCCCCACCCGGCCCCGCAACTGGTGCAGCTGGGCCAGCCCGAAGCGTTCGGCGTGTTCGACGATCATCACCGTGGCGTTGGGCACGTCCACCCCCACCTCCACCACCGTGGTGCAGGCCAGAGCCTGGATCTCTCCCACCTTGAAGGCCCGGGCCACCCGGTTCTTCTCCTCAGCCGGCAGCTGTCCGTGTAACAGGCCTAAGGCGACCCCCCCTAAGGGACCCTCTTTCAGCTCGGCCAGCCCCTCGCTGGCCGACTTGATCGCCAGCTTTTCCGACTCCTCAACTAGGGGATAGACCACGTAGACCTGCCGGCCCTCTCGGATCTGGGCGGCGGCGAACGCTAGAATCTGGGGCCGGCGCTCCGCTCCCCGCAGGGCCGTGCGCACTGGCTTGCGACCCGGGGGCAGTTCGTCGATTACCGAGGATTCTAGGTCCCCGTACAGGGCCAGCGCCAGGGTGCGCGGGATGGGGGTGGCGGTCATGACCAGCAAATGGACACCGGGGCCCTTGCCCTGGAGTTCTTCCCGCTGGGCCACCCCAAAGCGGTGCTGCTCGTCGATGACGGCCAGGCCCAGGGCGGCGAATGCCACCTCGTCCTGGATCAGGGCGTGGGTGCCCACAACGATGCTGGCCTCCCCGCTGGCGATGGCGGCCAGCGCCTGCCGGCGGCGCGCCGCCGGCAATCCCCCCACCAGCAGTTCGACCCGAATCCCCAAGGGTTCGGCCAGGGCGCGCAGAGTGGCGGCGTGTTGTTCGGCGAGAATTTCCGTGGGGGCCATCAGCGCCGCCTGGCAGCCGGCTTCCGCGGCCTGCAACATGGCGGCCAGGGCCACCAGGGTCTTGCCCGAGCCCACGTCGCCCTGCAGCAGGCGGCTCATCCGCACCGGCTGTTCCAGGTCGGCGGCGATCTCCCCCAGCACCCGCTGCTGGGCTCCGGTCAGGGCAAAGGGCAGGCTGGCCAACAGGGCCGGCACCAGGCGCTGGCTGCGGGCCAGGGGCCGGGCCACCCCAGCGCGACGCCGGGCCTGCCGCAGGTGTGCCAGTCGCAACTGCAACGCAAAACATTCGTCGAAGGCCAGGCGCCGGCGAGCCAGGGCCACCTCCTCCCAGCTGCGGGGAAAGTGGATCTGGCGCAGGCTCTCTGCCAGGCCGCACAGGCCCAGCCGCTGCCGCAACTCGGCCGGCAGGGGATCCTGCACCTGGGGGACGAACTCCTCGATGGCGGTGTGGACCAGCCGGCGGAACCCCCGGCTGCGCAGTCCCTTGTCCTTCATGTCGGCGCTGGTGGTGTAAAGGGGGACGATGCCACCGGTATGTAACAGTTCCGGTTCGCCGGTGCCAGCAACGAATTCGCATTCCGGATGGGTGATCTGCAGCCGGCCCTGAAAATGCTCCACTCTGCCGCTGAGGGCCAACACATCCCCTTCGTCAAAATGCCGCTGCAAGTACCGCGCCCCCTGGAACCACACACAGGCAATCTCTTCAGACCCATCTTCTACAATCAGTACAAAGCGGGGGCGGGCCCCTGGAATGAAACGTTTCTGCCGCACTTTTCCGATCAAGGTCACCTCCTGGCCGGGAGGAACCTGGGCGATGGGCACGATGAGGCTGCGATCCAGGTAGCGCCGGGGCAGATAATAGAGCAGGTCCTGGAGGGTACTGATCCCCACCTCGCCGAGCACTGCTGCCCGCCGGTGTCCCACGCCCCTGAGCTGGGAGACCGGGATCTGAAGCGCTGCAATCTGAGCCATGCTCCTTAAACCATTGTTATCCAATAATATAACATTTGATACCAAATAATACTAATACTTTCTCTGTTTTTGCCGATCCAATCAATGATGGGACTATTTTAAACGAGGAGAAATTCAGATGAAGCCTGCCAGCCGCACACCCGATCTGCCCAGCACCCTGAAAATTGGCACCCGCTTCCTGCTGTCCTTTGAAGGTGCCGACACCGCCGGTCCCCCCTACCACGGGCGGCTGCAGGAGTGGAGTGAGGACGGCTGTCTGTGTGTCGATGCCCCCTCCCATTTCCAGCCCCAGCGCGGCACTCCGATCACCCTACAGAGCCTGGAGCCCAGGAGCTACAGTTTCTCTAGTGAGGTTATGGGTTATAACCGGCTCCAAGGCCGGCTGCCAGTGCTGTTGGTAAAGCCGCCCCGCCGGCTGGAAGAACCGCCCCAGCCCCGCTCGGCCTACCGGATCTCCGCCTGCTTGCGGGCCGAAGCCAAATGGCTGGAACAGGACGAGCCGGTCAGTGGCCCAGGGGTGGTCGCCAACCTCAGCGGCGGGGGGGCCCAGATCTTCCTGCGCCGCAAGCCGGCAGCCCAAGCCCTGAACCTTGGCCTGGTCCTGCCTCAGGATTTCATCGAGGAGGCGGCCAGGCGCCAGCTCACCCGCAACGGCCCCACCCTGACCAGCACCGCCCTGTTTCAGGAGCTCTTCCACAACACCTGCGAACGCATCCGCAACGCCTTTGCCGACTTGCAGGCTCGTATCGTCGATGTGCAGGTGCGGCAGACCCTGCAGGGCCCCCTCTACGGGCTCTCGCTGGCCTTTGTCTCCCCGCCCGAGGCCTGCTTCCGCCTGGTCAGCTTCCTGGAACGGCAGGCCATCCGCAAGGGCGTTACCGGTACCCCTGGTTCACGAAGGAGCCCTTCACTGGCCAAGGTAGCCTGAGACCAAACCTCAATGCGCCACACCGCAGCTCTGGCGGAACTGCTGGAAAACTTGACAGATAGGAGGGGCCGGGTGTACCATTAATCATTCCGCTCCGCATGTTTTCCATGCTGCCAGCCAGGCCCGAGGTTAAATGCCCACACGCCGGACCAGTTTTGCCCAGTATCTCTTCGGCTCCGTGTCCCTGGAACGGCCGCCCTTCTTCTATGCGTATTCCGGCATGTGGCTGCACCTGCTGTTGTGCCTGGTCCTGGTGCCCCTGTTCGCCCTGCCCCTCTTCGATTCGCTGAGCGCCCTGATGATCGCCAGCCTCAGCCTGGGCATCATCATCTACAGCATAGTGGCGCGGGAATACGGCCTGCTGATCAACATCCTCTCCTACGGCCTCTCGATGGCCCAGTTGACCTCCCTCAAGGCCCACCACGCGCCGCTGATGACGGTCGCCATCCTCGTGGCCCTGGCTTCCTGCTACCTGATCCTGAGCCAGCAGTACCGCCGCTATATCAAGGAAGTCTACGGCGACGAACACGGCATTCCACTCTGGATCGCCGGGCTCACCCTCCTGCTGGTCATCATGCTCTTCCTCTACGGCCTGAACCTGGTCAATTCCTAACGGATCTTGAGCGTGGCCAGCCCGCACAGGGCCAGAATCCCGGCCACGATCCAGAAACGGGTGACGATTTTGGTGTCGGCCAGCCCCTGTGCCCGGAAATGGTCGTGGATGGGCGCGCGGTAGAAAAAACGCCGGCCCAGCCACTTGAGCCCGATCTTCTCCTGCACCAGCACCGAAAAAGCCTCCCCCACAAAAATCCCCCCGATAATTAGAAACAGAAACTCCTGCTTGATCAGCACCGCCACCGTGCCCAGCAAGCCGCCCAGGGCCATGGAGCCGGTGTCGCCCATGATCACATTGGCCGGATACGAGTTGAACCAGAGAAATCCCAGGCAGGCGCCAAAAACAATGGAGCAGATGACCGCCACCTCACCCACCCCCGGCATGAAGGGAAAGATGAGGAACTCGGCGATGCGGATGTTGCTGCATACGTAGGCAAAGATCCCAAAAACCGCCACCACAAAGGCCACCGGCACAATGGCCAGCCCGTCCAGGCCATCGGCCAGGTTGACCGAATTGGCGATGGCGATCACCGTGAAGATGGTGAAGGGCACATAACCCCAGGACAGATCCAGCACCGGGGTTTTGACGAAGGGCAGATAGAGCTGGGTGGCCAGACCGGGGGGCAGAGGTGAAGTCGCCTCGAGCACGTAGAGCACCCCAAAGGTCAGGCCGTAGGCGAACTGCAGGAGTAATTTGGCCTTCTCCGAAAGTCCCCGGTCACTGCTGCCGTAGCGCACCTTCATGTAGTCGTCCACCGCCCCCAACCCCGCGAACCAGACGATAGCACCCAGGCACAGCAGTGTGAAGGGGTTGTAGAGCTTGCACCACAGCAAGGCAGCCAGGAGTACCGCGGTGATGATCAATCCCCCGCCGTAGGTCTTGGTCTGGTGTTCGCCGGCGGGAAAGTGGGCGTAGCTGCGCACCACGTCCCGCTGGCCGCTGCGGTAAAAATGGAGAATGAGCCGGCTGCCAAAAGCGATGGTGAAGAGCAGGGCAGTGATCGCCCCGGCGATGGCCCGAAAGCTGATCGAATTGAGCAGCCGCAAGAAGGAGAGACTGGTGAAGGTATCGTACAGGTAGGTGCCCAGATAGTAGATCACGCGCCCTCCTTCACTGCTCGCCGGCCTGGCGTCGGTGCTGCTGCTCCAGGAGCAGTTGGTTCAGTTCGGTGACCAACTGGCGCAGATTTTCCTTGAGGGGAAACTCCGGCTTGAAATAGGGCGACATCGCCAGGATCTGCTCCATGCGTTCGCCCACGACCTGGGGTTCGAGCACCCGACGTTGGAGCAGGCGCCTCAGGGTGGAGACCACCTCCTGGCGGAACTGCCAGTTGGGGTGCAGATAGAAGCGCTGCAGGTGGACCAGGATCTTGGGCCGCACCGCGATAGTCCCCAGGGCCCGCAGCGCTTGGACCACCACCCCCGACCTGGGATCGTCGAGGCGGGCCACCAGGGCATCCTCGAGCCGCTCGCCAGGGGCGAAGAGTTCCCCCAGGGCCTGGGCGGCAGCAGCGCGCACCTCGAAATAGGGATCCTCGCGCAGCGCCTGCACTAGGCTTTCCTCGACCACACCATCGGCCACCTGCAACAGGCGGATGCCGTGCTCGATGATATTTCGCCTCAAGATGCCCACCTGGCGGAAGTCCCCCCCACAGCAGCGCCGCAGCCAGCTGACCTTGCGGCGATCCCCCAACATGGCCAGCAGCAGGGGCAGGTGTTCCCGGTACTGCAGCTGCCCCACCAGCTTGATGCCGACGCTGCGCCGGCCCAGCGGAATTTCGTACCACTCCTCCGAGGCCAGCAGGCGGTCGGCCTGGTAGCGCAGGTAGGCCAGTTCCCCGGTGTCCAGGCGCTGCACCCCCCCAGCCTCCTTGAGCCGGCGCTGCACGTGGCGCAGCAGGCTGTTGGGATCGGTGGGCAGGCCCGGGGGGCGCTCGGGGAATTCCAGACTCAGCGCCGGCGGCCGGCGGCCGGCCGTCAGATTCTCGATCTCCTTGAGGATCAGCTCGAGACTGTCGCGGCGCACCGAGTTGCGGGCGGCCGCCCCCATCTGGCAGCGCAATTCCTGAGCGCCCAGCAATTCCACCACCTGGGTGGCCAAACGCTGCCCGTCCAGCCGCGAGATCACCCGGCCCTCCGCCCAGAAAGCTTCCTGGTAGAGCACCCGCGCCGCACCGCTGCGTTCCAGCTCACGAGCGTTGAGCGCCTGGTGGTCCTCAGCGGCGGTGACCAGGGGGATAATCAGGGAAGGCAGCCCACAGACGCAGATTTCGGTCAGAGTGCCGGCGCCCCCGCGGCAGATGACCAAATCGGCGGCAGCGTAGGCCTCTTGGATATTCTCCATGTACTCGAAGCGGCGGTACCACGCTGAGGTGTCGCCGGTGATGCCCAGCTCTTCCAGGCGACGCTGGGTATCCTCCACCGCATGGTAGTCTTGGCCGGCATAACGCCCGGTGATGTGCAGCACGATCAGGTTTGATTCCTGGCGCCAGCGCGGCAGGGCCTCGACCACCGCTTCGTTGATGGCCCGCGAGCCACCCGAGCCGCCAAAGGCCAAGACCACCCTGGTCTCCAGGGCAATGCCCATTCGCTGCCGACTCTGTTCGCGGTCGGCCTCCAGCACCTCGCGCCGCACCGGATAACCCACCACCGCCACCCGCCGCATGTCGAACCAGTGGCTGGCCTGCTCAAAGGCCACACCGATGCGGTGGGCCAGCCGCCCTCCCAACTGGTTGAGCAGCCCCGGATAGGCGTTGGGCTCATAGAGGAAAATCTTGGCCTTGGTGAGACCAATTTTTCCCATAAACCCGGCGGCCAGCACGATGGGTGCGCTCACATAACCGCCGGTGGCGATGATCAGCTGGGGTCTGAAGCGCAGCAAGATATATAACCCTCGGAGGATGCCCAGCCCCAGCACCGCGCCAAAAACCAGCAGCGCCCACAGCGAGCGGGCGCGGGGAAAGGGTCTAGAGCCAACAAAACGCAGTTCATAACCCCGATTGGGCACCACCCGGGCCTCGAGTTTGTCGCGGGTCCCCACGTAGAGGAACTGGGCGTCGGGCTGGGCCAGCCGGAGTTCGTCGGCGATGGCCAGGGCTGGATAGACATGGCCACCTGTCCCACCTCCGGTGAGCAGGTATCTCATTGCGGTACTCCAGGGAACATACCAGGGGATCAGGGAGAGGGGAAACTGTAGTACGGGAAGGCTTGGGAGAGTCTGTTTCCAAAAATAGGCACAAGCCCTGCTCTAGACAAGCAGGGGCGATGATCTAGATCTGTTCGACCGTGTCAGCAGGCACCCAGCCGCCCAGACCGCTGGGCAGGCGCACTAACACCCAGGCCCCCTCGCTCCTGGCCATACGCAGGCAGGTGCCCTCGTGAACCACAAAGACCGCCGTCTCTAGCAGATCTGGGGCACTGCGGGCCGTGACCTCGGCAGCGAGGACCACCACCCGGGCCTGGGCCTGGCCGTAGAGCCGGGTGCCCAGGTAGGCACCGGTGCCCGCCGCCAGGCTGATGCTGGCGACCAGGAGCCACGACTGCCACCAGGCAGACCAGGTCCGGCGCCACAGCCGCCATCCCCCCAACCCGCAAGCCGCCATAAAAAAGACGCTGAAGAGCAAGCACAATTCATCGAGGGTAGGAAAAAGGTAGAGGTCCTCCAGCCAACGCGCCGGCCCGGCCGCTTCGCTGACCTTGTCGAGCCGGAGCTGCTGGGCATAATGCAAATTGGCGCGGATATCGGCGTCGCGCGGGGCCAGGCGCAGGCCGCGCTCGTACCACAGCACCGCCTCCCCCAGGTGGCCGGCCTTGAAGCAGGCGTTGCCCAGGTTGTAATAGACCTGGGGATCGCGCACCCCGGCCTCGACCACCTGCTGGTACGCTTCGCGGGCCTGCGGGTACTGCCCCTGCCGGTACCGTTCGTTGGCCTGATTGTACTGATCCAGCGGGGTGCTGATGGCGGCACCGGCAACCCCCAGGCAAAGGGCCATGGCCAGGAGGATCGTCTTCATCCCAGTTTCTCCAGCGCGGCAATTATTTCGGCAGCCCGCCCCTGGACCTGGGCCATTTCCTCCCGACTCTGGGCTCCTGGGGCGAAGCGGGCGAAGTCGCAGGCGGCCAGGATCTCCTCCACGCCACGCACCAGCGGCTCGGCCACGCCTTTTTCAGGCAAGAGCTGGGCGCGGGCCTGGCTGGTGAGGCCGGCTGCTGGCCTTTCGAGGCGGTCGGCCAGAAAGGCGAGCAGAGCCCGCTGAATCTCGGCGTGGAAGGCCGGACTGTCCCCCTGTTCCAGCAATTGGGCAGCCAGCCGCAGCCGGTGGCCGACCTCGCCGCGGGCCCGCCGGCGGCGCACCAGCGCCACATCCCCTTCCAGGCGCTGCCGGCGGCGCTGGTGGAGCAGCAGTCCCAACCCGGCCAGGGGCAGCAGGCCTTGGATCCCCCAGAAAAATACACTCCGGTACAGCTGGACCGGCTCGGCAAGCGCTTCTAGGTCGGGTTTGATATGGCGGATGTCCTGGCCCACCTGGGCGATCTCCCGGGGAATCCCCCCCGGGCCCACCGCCAGATCCGGGGCGACCCCGCCGCGCACCTCCAGGCGGATGGGCTCCGATTTCAGCATTCGGTACTGGCCCTGGATGGGATCGAAATAGGCAAAGCTGATGGGGGGAATTTCCCGGTCGCCGCCTCGCTGCGGGATGAGGATATATTCGAATTTGCGCGTGCCCCCGTATCCCCCGTCCTCCACCCGTTCCTGGGACTCGGCCTTGGGATCGTAGACGGTGAACCCGGCCGCGCTGGACAGGGCGGGGGGATCGATGGCGTTGATGTTCCCGCTGCCGCTGATCTCCACCTTGAGGGTCACCGGATCGCCGGCCGCCACCGACAGTGGTTGGGCCTTGGCCTGAAGGGTGTAGCGGCCCACCGCCCCGCTGAACTGGGGGGGGCGCCCACTCTGGGGCAGCGGCAGCACCTCGAGGCGCAAGGGATCGCAGGCCACCACTGCGGTCTGGCCACGTCCGCCAAAGGGGTCGTCGAGAAAGTCCCATACACTCGAACGGCCCCGCGTCGGCAGCTTGCACGAAATGGCCAGGGGCTGGACCTGGTGGGTGCCGTCGCTGGTGGGGAAGATCGCCATCCGCCGCAGCGGCGCCACCTGGAATTCCACCCCGCCGATGCTCTCCACCCGCGGCTTGAGCTGCTGGGCCACAAAAAGTTCCTCGGCCCAGAAGCCGGCGTAGTCGGGCAATTCCTTGAACCCCACGCTGGTGATGGGAAAGCGGTAGCAGAGCTGGTACTCGAGCACCACCTGTTGTCCGACGTAGATCTTTTGTCGGTCGGCCTTCACCCGGACGAAGAGATTCTCCTCCAGCCCTTCCTGGCCCCCGCTGCGGCTGCCCCTACCCGCAGGGGCCTGACGCGCACTGCCGGCGACGATCTCCAAGTCGATGGCCTTGGTTTTATAGGTCTGGCCATCCAACTCGATACTGGCCGGGCCCAGTCGCAGCTTGCCGGTGCGGCGGGCAGTGACGGCATAACTCAGCTCGCGAGTAAAGGTGGTATGGAGGTTGACCATCTCCACCCGGGTGCTGATTGCCGGCCCTTCGACGTAGAAATCATGCAAATCAATCTCAGGGGCCGGCACGTGGGAGAGGTTCTCGTCGGAGATGATGCTGAGGGTAAGCTGGATGGGATCGGCCTGGCCGGTCCGGGTGCGGTCCACTAGCGCTTCGAAGCGAATCTGCGCCGCTTCGGCCCGCAGGACCAAGGCCAGCATCAATGCCAGCCAGATGACCAACCTGCCCTTCATCGGTCGCTCACCAGTCCTGGCCCCGATAGGCCTGCGTCCCGTGCTGGCGGCGCTGGTGGGCCTGCTTCTCCCGGTCGCGCAGGGCGTCCAGCAACTGTTCGGCCTCCTCGCGGTCCATGCGGTTGCGCTGACCGGCGCGCTGGTCACTGCCCTGCTTTTGCTCCTGGGCCTGTCGCTTTTGTTGGTCCTGCTGGTTCTGCTGGTCCTGTTGCTGGCCTTGTTGCTGATCCTGCTGGTCCTGCGGCTTTTGTTGTTGCTGTTGATCTTGTTGTTGCTGGTCCTGCTGCTGCTCTTGGCCTTGCTGCTGGTTTTTCGGTTGCCCCTGCTTTTTCTGGTCTTGGTTCTGCTCTTGCTGCTGCTCCTGCTGCTTGGTCAAGGCTAGTTCTAGGTTGGCCTTGGCGTCTTGGTCCTGCCAGTCCAGGTCCAGGGCCTGTTTGTAGGCTTCGACGGCCTGTGGGTACTGCTGCTGCTGATAATAGGTGTTGCCCAGGTTGTAGAAGCTGCGCGCCTTCAGCTCGGCATCTGTTCCCTGGAGGGCCTGGTCAAACTCCTTGGCCGCCCCCGGGAAGTCCCCGGTCTTGAAAAGGGTGCTGCCCACATTGAAGTTGAGGGCCGGGGTTTCCGGTGCCTCCACCTGGGCCTGGCGGTACAGCTCTAGGGCCTCGGCGTAGTGCCCCTCCTCGTATTGCTTCTTGGCCTGGGCGCTCTTGTCGCGGGCCTCGTCCCCGACGGGATCGGCCCCAGCCGGCCCCAGCCAGCACCACAGCAGGGCGGCCAGGAAATATAGCTTGTTCACGCAAACCTCCCCCGCCATTCACCCTGGCGCCGCCGGCCCTCGGGCAGGCAAGCCTCAGCCAGGAAACAGAGCAGGGCGGGCAGCAGGCAGAACTGAAACCGCTCTTCGTAGCGAGTGAAGCGGGTCGCCCCAAATTCCCGCTGGTCCATCTGGCTGAGGTAGTCGCGGATCTGCCCCACCTCTCCCCCCCCCAGGGTGCTGCGAAAATAAACCCCCTCACTGACCTGGACCACCTGCTGCAAGGTCTGCTCGTCCAAGCGGCTCTTGACGTAGTTGCCTTCCTGATCTTGGTGATATCCCCCGGTTTTGAGATTTGGGATCAGTTCCCCGCCGGGACTGCCGACACCCACCGCAAAGATCCGGATCCCCTTGGCCGCCGCCTCCTTGGCCGCCAACACCGGATCGCCCAGATGGTTCTCCCCGTCGGTGAAAAGCACGATGACCTTGTCCTGCCCCGCGCTTTCGGGCAGGCATCGGGCCGCCAGGACAATGGCATCGGCCAGCGCGGTGCCCTGCACCGGCACCACGCCGGTGTCGGCCAGGTCGAGGAACATACGCAGGGCCCCGTAGTCCACGGTCAGCGGGCATTGGACAAAAGCATGGCCCGCAAAAAAAACCAGCCCCACCCGGTCGCCCTCCAGTTGGTCCAGCAACTCGGCGATCTGGTGTTTGGCCCGCTCCAGCCGGCTGGGCTTCACATCGCCGGCCAGCATGCTGCGCGACACGTCCAGGGCCACGATCACATCCACCCCTCGGCGCTTGCTTAGCTCGGTTTTGGCCCCAAACTGGGGCCCGGTGAGGGCCAGGACCAGCAAGAAGACCCCGGCCAGCAGCAGCAGATAACGGGCATATTGCCAGCCGGGTCCCTGGTGGTCGACCAGCCTGGGCACCATAGTCTGATGGGCAAAACGGGCTAGGGCGCGGCGTTTTCGGATCAGGGCCCAGACCAGAAAGAGGGCCAGGGCCGGCACCAGCAGCAGCAACCAGAAATAGTCGGGGACGCCGAATCGCACGGGGGCTCCTTCAGGGAATGCGGCGGAAACGGGTGTTGGCCAGCACCACTTCGCCCAGCAGCAAGATCAGCCCGGGCCACAGGAAATAGGCAAACCGCTCGGCGTAATCCACGTGTACCTTATCCTTGATCGGCGAGGTCTCCAGGGCGGCGATCTCCCGGTAGATTTCTTGTAATTTTTCCTGGCTGGTGGCCCGAAAGTACCGGCCCCCGGTGCGCCTGGCCACTTCCTGCAGAGTGCCCTCGTCGAACTCGGCACCTTGGGACCGGCCGAAGAGCAAGGGCGAGGCCAGGCTCGCCTGGTTGCTGCCCACGCCGATGGTGTAGACCCGGATGCCGACAGCGGCGGCGGCATCGGCGGCGGTCAGCGGCTCCAGCTCCCCGGCGTTGTTCACCCCGTCGGTGAGCAGCACCACCACCTTGCTCTTGGCCTGCGAATCGCGCAGGCGGTTACAGGCGTTGGCCAGCGCCATGCCGATGGCCGTGCCGTCCCAGGAATCGTCGGCCATCTGGAGGTTCTGGACGAAATTCAACAAGATATCGTAATCGAGGGTCAGGGGGCACTGGGTAAAGCTCTCGCCGGCAAAGATCACCAGGCCCAGCCGGTCGCTCTGCCGCCCGCGGATAAACTCAGCCACCACCTCCTTGGCGATCTCCAGGCGGTTCCGCGATCCTATGTCCCTGGCTTCCATACTAGAAGAGACGTCTACGGTCAACATGATATCGATCCCCTCGGCCGACAACTCGCGGCTCTCCCTGCCGGCCTGGGGCCGAGCCATGGCCAGGATCAGGCAGGCCAGCCCCAGAAGTTTGAGGGCGATCAGGCCGTGCCGCAGCCGGGTCCAGAGGGTGGGGCCGGCGGCCAGCAGCAGTCCCAGGTCGGAGAAACGCAGACTGTTCCTGCCCCGGCGCTGCTCGACGAAGTAGCGGTGGAAGAGCAGGGGCAGGAGGATCAGCGCCAAAAGCCAGATAGGATCTGCGAAGCGCAGATGGGCCATTGCCCCTACCTCACCCGGTGGGCGCCGGAGTGCGCTCCAGTGCCTGGCGCGCAGCGGCCTCTTGTGCCGCCGCGATCTCCAAGAATCGGCGCACGATCGCCTTGCCTGCCTCGGGGGCCTGCAGGGCCTCCTCCTCGACGGGGATCAGGCGGGCGAACTTCACCAGATCGGCAGCGCTGAGGAAAGACTCGATCTGTGTCACCAGGACGGCGTCGCAGCGGCTGGCGAGGGTCTGGGAGATCTCCTCGGTGGTCTGCTCCATAGCCACGATACTTAGCTGGTCCTCGAGGAAACGGCGCAGGGTCTCGGCCAACAGTGAGTAGTAGACCTTGGTCCCGCCCCGCTCCAAAAGACCCATGGCGGCGATGCGGCTGAATTCGGCCAGGTAGTCCTTGGGAGGTGAAGGTGGAGGGGGAAGATCGGGCCGCTGTCGGCGCCGCAGCCACCAGTACATCCCCCCGGCCAGGGCCAGAGCGACCAGCCCTGCCGCCAAACCCCAGGCCCAGGCCGGCAGGCCGCCGCCCAGTGCCACCGGGTCCTTGATGTCGCGCAGGGCCTCGTCCCCCTCCTGCCGCACCTTGAGCACCTCGACCTGCAACGGCGCGGTAGACAACTTGAGGGTATCCCCCTGGACGAAGCCGAT
>CAMAVQ010000032.1 GCA_945861755.1 Gemmatimonas phototrophica | reverse complement strand
CCCAACCAGAGTTCCCGGGCCCACGCCCAGTTGGGCATGCTCTATTCCTGCGGGGCGCCGGGCACCCCCTTCGACCTGGACCAGGCCGAGCGCGAATTGCACCAGGCCCTGGCGATCAACAAGGAGGAGTCGGGGCCGGTGATCAAGCTGGGGGAGGTGGCCCTGCTCAAGGGGGAGCGGAAAAAAGCCCTCGAATACCTGAGCGACGGCCGCAATCTCAATTTCAAGAGTGTGCAGGCCAATTATCTGATCGGGTACCTCAGGTGGGTAGCCGGTGACGCGGCTGGGGCGCTCAAGGACCTCAAGCAGGCCGCGGAGTTCGCCCTGGCAGCCAAACCCCCGCCCGAGGCTTCGGGGGAGGGGGACACCAAGAAGAAGGGGCCGCTGCTGGCCAAGGGGGTGGGCAGCCGGGGCTTGTTGACCTCCTACTGGAAAAGCCTGGACGACTGGCCCAAGGACGCGGTGAACCCCGCCAAGGTCGAGGAGGAATACCGGCGCTTCGACCAACGGCTGCAGGAGGTGGGGCGGCAGTTCAAGCTGGGCAGGGCGGGCCGATGAGCCGGCCGGTGGCCACCTGGTTGCTGCTGCTGTGCTGGCTCATCGGGGCGATGGTGGTCTTTGGCGGCTGGGTGCGCCTGACCCGCTCGGGCCTGTCCATGGTAGAGTGGCACGTTATGGCCGACTCGCTGCCGCCCCTGAGTCAGGAAGCCTGGGAGCGCACCTTCCAGCAATACCAGCAGACCCCAGAGTACCAGCAACTCAACACCGGCATGTCGCTGGACGAGTACCGCGCCATCTACTACCGCGAATGGGGCCACCGGCTGCTGGGCCGGGTGATCGGCCTGGTCTTGGTGGTGCCCCTGGCCTTCTTTCTGTGGCGAAGGCATATCCCCTGGAGCCTGTTGCCGGCCTTTGTCGGCATCGGCCTGCTCTTTGCAGCCCAGGCCCTGGTGGGGCGCTTCATGGTGGCCAGCGGCCTGGTGGACGCGCCGCATGTCAGCCATTTCTGGTTGACTTTCCACCTGCTATGCGCCCTGGTGCTGCTGGGCAGTTGCCTGTGGCTGAGGTTTGAAGGAACGGATGGGACCGCAGGCCGGGAACTGGCCCCGCCGCGTCTCCGGCGGCTGAGCCTGGTGCTGCTGGGGGCGGTGGTGTTGCAGATCGCCCTGGGCGGGCTGGTGGCCGGGCTCAAGGCCGGGTACCTCTCTGCCACCTTCCCATTGATGTTCGACAGTTGGATACCCCAGGGGATCTGGGCGCTAGATCTATGGTTGCTCAACCCGCTGGAGAATCCGGTGACCGTCCACTTCGAACACCGCTGGTTCGCCTTTGGCGTGCTGGGCATCGCCCTGGTGTTATGGCGGCAGCGGCGCCTCTTTGTCCCGCGCCTGCGCTCGGCCATGCAAGTCTTGCTGGTTCTGCTCGGTCTCCAGGTGGGGCTGGGCATCGCGGTGCTCCTGGCCCACATGGCAGTGGCAGTGGCCCTGTTCCACCAGGCCCTGGCCCTGGGTGTCTTTGCCGCGGCGCTCAGGGTCTGCCACCGCGCCTTCAGAGGCTGAGCAGATACCTCCCGGAACCACCCCCGTTGCACCAACCACCAACCCACCCATCCACGACCACGAGGGAGAGATGAAGATTACCGACGCATTGCTAGGGGAACACGGAGTATTTTACGCCCAGTTCAGCCACCTGGAGCAGGTGATACCGCAGCTGGCCGACCTGGCGCTGGTCCAGGCCCAGGGCGCGTTGCTGACGGCCGCCCTGGAGACCCACGCCCATCTGGAGGAAGAGTTGCTCTTCTCCGCTCTGGATCCCCACCTGGGCCAGGGTGGGCCGCTGGCGGTGATGCGTATGGAGCACCAGCAGATCGAGGAGGGGCTGGCCCGGCTGCCCGGACTGGGGGAACGGGCGCTCGCCCAGCAATTGCTGCTGCAGGTGGTCCAGGTTGCGCGCGGCCACTTTGCCAAGGAGGAGCAGGTGCTCTACCCGATGGCCCAGCAGGTGTTGGGCGAAGCAAAATTGGTGGAACTGGGCGCCAGCTGGGCTGAGCGGAGGCAGGTGGTGGTAGTGGGGTGACGGGGGGGGGGTACCGGGGTGTACTGGGAGTTTGTAGGTGTCGAGGACCTGGGTCAGCTCGGCGCGGTTGGTGGCCAGCAAGACCAAATCTCCTTTGAGGGGGCGATGGCAGACCAGATTCATCTTATTACTCTCACAGTGCAGCTCCTTGAGAAGGGTTGGATAGGCATCGTCGTGGATACCTATTAAACCTAACTCAGAGCTGCACTGTAACTTAGATCATTGCTGCCACTGTCGTGTACTCAGCCGATGGAGTTCAAGAGTTCATCGTTCCGACAGGTGTTCTACAACCGGGAAGTAACGAAGCGGAATTTCGCCTTGCAAGGGCCTTGCACCCCGGTTATACTGGGTATAGATGTCAGGAAGGAGATAACATGAGCCAGGCAGAGATTCTGGAGGAACTCAGGAAGCTCTCTCCGCGCGAGCGTCTAGAGGTGATGGAAGCTGTTATTCACCTGCTGCGCGAGGATTTTGAGCCTGAGAAAAAACAGCGAGAAAAGCAAGGGCTAAAAGAAGCTGCCGTGGCCTTGCTCGCTGACTATGCGGAGGACGCTGAGTTGACGGTCTTTACTGCGCTGGACGGCGAGGATTTTCATGTTCAGAGGTGAGATATGGCTGCTCAATCTGGACCCGGCCATAGGTGCGGAGATTAAGAAGACCAGGCCAGGAGTCATCGTGAACGATGATGCTGTCGGCGTGTTGCCGCTGAAAGTGGTCGTGCCAGTGACCCAGTGGAAGGAGAGGTACGCAGTGGCACCCTGGATGATCCGGTTGGAACCAGATGCGGAGAACGGCCTGGGAAAGCCTTCGGCAGCGGATACCTTTCAGGTGCGATCCCTGTCCCAGACCCGGTTTGTGCAGCGTCTGGGGAAGCTTTCAGAAGAAACGATGCAGCGCATCTCCAAGGGATTGGCAGTGGTTCTGGCCATTAGCTGAGTTCTGCACCGTGCCGGTTCCTTTTCAGCGCCTAGTCGCTTACTTCCGCACCCTCTGGCCCACTGCTGAATCCATCCCCGCCACTCCGAGTACCCAGGCGCGCCCTATCCCCTACTCAGAAAGGGGCTCGGAGCCGGTTTCCCTTCCCGAAGACCTGCTCGGCCGCGAGCCAGAAAAGGCTGCCCTGACGGTCCTGCTGGAGAAGTATCCGGTGGTTTTCCTGTACGGTGCGGTGCGCATCGGCAAGACCTATCTGGCCCGCCAGGTCACTGCGGATTGGAAACAGGAAGGCCGGCCCTTCCTCTACACCTGCCCCGCCGACCAAGGAATCGCCAGCCTGTTTGAACAACTGGCATGGTTCTTCTGGGCCAATGGGTATGAGGCTTTTTCCGGTCTGGCGGACCAGCCCGAAACCAACGACGACGACCGGTTCCAGGCCCTGGTCAAGCCCCTGATCGTGCTCGATGCCTTTGAGCAGGTGGATTCGCGCCATCTCTATCAGAAACTGGTGCAGCAGTGCTGCCGGGAGGATCCCAAGGGCCGGCTGCTGATCTGCACCCGGGAGCGCCCTTTCTGGATCGAGTCTTTGCCCCCGGCACGGGTAGGCGAACTGGCCCTGGCAGGATTCGGACTGGAAGACATCCACAGCTTTGTCCGCCGGCAAGGTCTGGACGAGGCAGCCCTGGAAGGCCTGGAGGGGCCGATACATCCCTTTGTGTTACAGCTGTTGATCCTGTTGCGCGCTCCTGGAAGGGATCCCTCCAGACGATCTGGAGCAGACCCTCTTGACCCAGATCTACCAGGGTCTGGAGGCGCGCGATCTGCTCGACCGGCTGAGCGTGTTGCGTCTGCCTTTTCTGCCCAAGGCCTTCCCGAGTTTTGGCGGGAAGGAGGACCATGTCAGTACCCCACCCCTGACTCTGCTAATAGAGACGCAGAAGGATGGCCGGTTTACCCTCCACCCCTTGGTCCAGCAACTGGCCAGCCAGCGCCTTGCCGAACAGCCGCTGCTGCGGCAACAGGCGCATGAGCAGGCCATCGGCTATTACCAGGAATTGTTGTCCTCAGGGAGCAGAGACCAGGCGGCTGCCTGCATCGAAAGCGCCTATCACCTGTTGGAACTGGGAAGGGCCAGGGAAGCGCTGGAGGGACTGCGGCAGCGGGTGCGGGAGGTGGTGTCCTTTGGTTATGGGCGGGAATTGCTGGCCCTCACCCGCCGTATCGAGGCTGCCGGCCTGGTGGAGAGCACCTCTGACCCCGATGAGCGCACCCGCGTCCTGCTCGATCTGGCGCTGCTCTACATCCGGCTTCCAGTCAGCGATATTGCCGACAACCACCTCAGGGCGATCCACTACTGTGGACAGGCGATCACCTGCTGCCCCAAGACCCAGGACCCGGTGTTGCACGCTTCGGCCCTGAACATCCTGGGCATGGCTTGCAGTGGATTGCCCATCGGCGATCCCCGCAAAAATCTCCACCGCGCCCAGCAGAGCTACCGGGAGGCGCTGGCCATCTACCAGCAGTACAACCTGCCGGTTGGCTGCGCGGTAGTGCATAACAACATCGGGGCGGCGTGGATGGAGTTGTCGGCGCTGGGGGGGGAGTGGTGCGTCGACCGGGCAGTGGGGCATTTCAAGTTGGCGGCCAGGCTCTACCAGGAGGGGGTGGATCTCTTCACCTGGGCGCTGGTGGAAAGCAACCTGGGGCACGCCCTGTGCCTGCTGGGCAGGACCGAAGAGGGCAGGCGGCATTTCCAGGAAGCCCTGCAACACTTCCGCCTGGACAACCTGCCCAGGGAGTACGCCGATACCCAAAGACACTTGGGGGACGCCCACCGGCTGCTCTCTTCGGGGAGCCGCATCGTCCAGCTCCAAGAGGCCATTCGCTACTATGCCGCAGCCCTGAAGGTGTACGAGGAGGAGATCTTTCCGGAGGATTTTGCCCGCACCCAGCATTTCCTGGGGGTTTCCCATCAGCAACTGGCGCTCTACGAGGATGCCAGCAAGCATAGAGGCCTGGCGGTCAAGTGTTACCAGAACGCCCTGCGGGTCTACACCGAAGAGGGCTTCCCCTACAACCACCGGACGATCACCGCTATCCTGGGGCGCGATCTGCAGAAGTCATAGGAGGGAAGAGGGGCAGGCGGGAGGTGTCGTCTTGGGCGTCTGCTGGCAGAAGCGCAGCGGATACTCCCCGAAATCGCGCCCTGCCCGCCAACAGGGGCCTTATCCAAAAACGAGTCCGGCTCAGAACTCGAAGAAGCCGGTGAGGCGGGGCACGATCTGGGTGTCTTTGCGGGAATCCTGGTACAGGGTCACCAGCAGGTTGGGCATGAGGTGTACCTGCTTGGCCAGCTCCAGGTCCAGCCCGCAGATCAGCAGGGTCTCCTGATCTTTGTCGGCATCGCTGTTGGGGTCATTCAGATCAGCGCGGGCGAAGACCTTCTTGTTGTCGCTGAGTTTTTTGTTCCCGTACAGCGAGACGCCGAAAGACTTGAGGTCCTCGCCGGCGGCGGCCTTCTTCAGGGTCCGCTGGTAGAACTCCACTGCCCCCTGCCCTCTCTCCTTCACCACCCCCAACAGAGCGGCCAGGGTCAGCTCGTCCGTGCCCTTGGGCTGGGTCTGCCAGTCGAGGTACACCCGGCTCTCTATGGAGCCTGGTTTGTAATGCCCCTGCACATAGACCTTCTTGTCGTTGTCGGCCTCGGACCGGAAGCCATTGCCATTGCCCACCATCACCGCTACCTCTGCTTTGTCCCCCAACTTGCGCGTCACCTGCACGCCCATATCCACCGGATTGCCGGCCTTGTTCAGGTCGAGGATGGTTTTCTCGATGGCGCGGTAGCCCCATACCTTTTCCGGCAGGCCCCAGGTGGGGGTGGGGGTCAGGCCGGCGCTCACCGTCCAGTTGCCGCTTTTGTAGGTGAGGGCGGATTCCTTCACGTAGGGGATCATCTTGTCCTTGGGCTGCCGGCTGGTCTGGCCCACATTGATGTCGTTGGCCTCCAGGCGGAAGCGGCCCGAAACCTTGTCGGTCCATTTGAGGTCATCGGTCAGGTAGAGCCGGCGCCACCAGAAGCCGTTCTCCTTTTCCCGGGGGCCACTCAGGTTGTAGTAACAATCCCCGAACAGGTACCCGCCCAGCTTGTTCTCGGCGGCGGGGGCTTGGGCAGCCAGGCTGCCCAGGAGCGCCAGGGCCAGAAGGGTGAGCATCCGTTTCATGCGTACTCCTTTCGGCTGCGGTACAGGTCGGCGCATTGCCGGCAGATCCCGTGGGCAGGATGCCAGGCGGGAAAATGCGCCTGTATCTGCCGCACTAGGACAGGTGGCAGGTCTTCCGGATCGGGCTCGAAGTTGTAGGAGGGAAAGGTGCAGAGGGGGCAGTGCCGATCGACAGCGTCCTCCAGCCCCAGGGCCTGCACCGGATCGCGGGCACAGCACACCAGTTGGGCATGGCGATGGTTGGCCTGGTCGAAATAGCGGGCGAAGTGGTGTTCCAGTTCGGGGCCCAGCATGGGGAAAGCGCGGGCAAAGTCCTGCAGCCGGCGCAGGCGCACCCGCTCCGGGGCGTGCCCCTCCCGCACCAGCCGGCCATCGATCGTGGTATCCCACAGGACCCGGTAGCGGTCCTGCACCAGGCGTCTGGCCATGCCCTCTTCTGGGACATGTAACTCCGGCTCGTAGCCGAACTCCGGGGTGAGCATGTCGGCGATATGCAGGAACTCGTGGCGCAGCAAGCCCAGCAACTGCACCGGTTCTAGCAGGGATTCGGGCCGCAACTGCAAGCCGATGGACCGGCCGGCCGCTGGATCGGGGCTGACGAAGAGTTCGGCCCCTTCCTCCTTCTTGGAGCGGGCCCGGACCACGGCGCAGCGTTGGGTCTCTTGGGAGAGGATCGGCCGTTCCGCCAGGGTCTCTTCGAGGGGTTGGCACAGCCCGAGGCGCTGGAACCACTGGCCGTGGAAGGTGCAAAAGGCCTGGTCGCGTTCGTCGGGATCACCCAGCTCGTACAAATGATCCCTGGCCTGGCGGAACGCCCCTTCCTCAGGGCGGCCCGGCATCACCCGCAGCACCGCCTCCTCCACCAGCCGGGTCTCGTAATCGACGCGGAAGTTGCTCACGGGTCCTCGTCCTGGTCCTCGATCTGCAGCAGGCTGGATTCGGTGCCGCAGGCCATGGGCACGTCGTCGGGCTCGGTGGACCGCAACTCCAGGTGGGCCGGACCCACCGGCAGACCCAGGCGGCGGCACTCCCCTTCGAGGAAGGCGGCGCAGACCCTGCCCAGGACACCGTAGAATCCCTCGTCTTCCCTGGCCAGCTTGCGGCCCACCGCCGGTCCGAAACGCCCCAGATGATCCTTGAGGAAGAGGCGCTGCGCCCTGCAGGTCTGCTCCAGCATGTCCTCGTCGCCCTGCTCCAGGGCATAGGCCTCCTTGCGGCACAGGAAAGCGAGGAACTCGCACTCGCAGGCGATGTGATCCACCCGCTGGTGCTGGGCCCGCTCCAGTTCCAGGCCAAAGGCGCGGAAGAACCCGGCGATATCGGCCATCTCCTGGGGCTGGAGGAAGAGGGCGTCGGTGCCGTACTCGGTCTCGTAGGGCGGCACCGGCCCCCGCGAGGTGTGGCCGAAGAGCAGCTGGAAGCGCCGGGGCAGCTCTTCCACCTCCCGAGCATCCCTGGCCAGTTCCCGCACCTGGTCGCCCAATTCGGCCTCGAGCAGGAAAGCGGCTTCAGCCAGCGCGACGCACCCTGCCGGGGAAGCCAGCCGCTCGGCCACCTCCCGGTTGGGGAAGCAGAAGCCCAGGGCCAGGGCTTCGTAGATCAGGCTCCGGCACAGGGCCAACTCCAGGGTTGTCACCTCCATCACACTCATGTCCAACACCTCCTCAGATCGAATTCAGGCGTTCCGCCGGCCGTACGTACACCGGCTCGTCGATGGTGGTCCGGAACAATTCCTGGCCGCGCTTGCCAAAGGCGATGATGGTGTCGTTGTAGATGGTGACCGGCTTGCCCCGCAACTCCCCCTCGTAGATCTTGGGTCCTTCCTCGATCTCGTAGCGGAAGATGATGCGGTTGGAGCGGCGGAAGAGCTGTAGCACCGCCAGCAGTTCGCGGTCGGGGCTGGTGTAGCGCTCCACCGCGTGATCCACCCCCGGGCCGAACATCTGGTAGAGGTGCTGCTTGGGCACCCAGCGGGGCGGGATGTAGAAGCCGTTGGGCTCGGTGCCGAACTGCGGATAGAGCGGCAGCGCCACCTTGGCCACCTTCACCATGTAATAGAGCGGATGCTGGCGGTCCTCGGCCCAGGACCCGTCCTCTTCCATCTTCACCAAACCCTGCATACGAATCTGGCCGATGCAGGCGGCCATACAACGGGTCTCCATCGGCTCGCCCTCGCTCTCGGGGTCGGACCCTTCGACGCGCGGGTAGCAGCCGATACACTTCTCCGAGATCCGGGTGTTGCCCCGATACATGACCTTTTTGTACGGGCAGGCCTCCACACATTTGCGGTACCCGCGACACTCGGCCTGGTCCACCAGCACGATGCCGTCCTCGGGCCGTTTGTAGATGGCCTGGCGCGGACAGGCGGCCAAACAGGCCGGGTAGGAGCAGTGGTTGCAGATGCGGGCTAGGTAGAAGAACCAACTGTTGTGCACCGGCAGGCGTTCGCCGCCGTCCATCTTGTAGTCGTCGCGCACCCCGCGTTTGCCCACCGGGTTGTCCTCGTAGAGGTTGGGCGAGTTCCACTCCTCATCGGTGGGCAGGTAGCCCAGCACCCGCGAACTGTCGGGCTTGAGCGAGGTTTCGCGGCCCTCGAAGACGGTCTTCCCGGTGAACTCGCCGTACGGCTTCTGCGGGTCCTCGCCGGCCGGCCCTTTCCAGACCTGCCCGCCCGGGTTGGCCTCCTCCAGCAGTTGCAGGGTCTTCATGTCCCAGTGGTGGGGGTACCCGCCGTACGGCTTGGTCTCGACGTTGGCCCACCACATATGCTCCTGACCCTTGTTGAAGGTCCAGGTCGACTTGCAGGCCATGGTGCAGGTCTGGCAGGCGATGCAGCGATTGATATTGAAGACAAAGGCGAACTGCCGCTCGGGGTAAGCCGCCTCGTAGGGGTAACTCATCTGGCGGCCCAGGTGCCAGTTATATACCTGTGGCATCACACTCCTCCTCGTTGTGCCGGTGGGGGCATTTCGATTTCGAGCAGTTCGATTTCGCGTTGTTCCTGTTCCTCTTCGCTGTCCACCGCCTGGTCCTGGTCCACCCAGACGAAGCGCCCCCAGAGGGCGACACATTCGCCGACAATCTTGTCGATCTCCTCCGGTCCCAAGGCCAAGAGCGCCTGGTGCGCGCCTTGGTAGAAGGGCTTGCGGAAGAGGGCCAGGATCTGTTGGGCTGGGTGCCCCAACCGCGCGAATTCCTCGGCGAAGACGTAGGCCATGTCGCGGGTGGCTTCGATGCTCCCAGGCAGGGTCACCCCGACAAACATCATCGGATCAGTGGCATCTGGCTCATGGAGGGGCATATTCAGCCTTTCTGCACGCTGACCAATTCGCCGGCCAGGTAGCGTTTCATGAACTCGCTCTCGTTGTCCGGGGTGAAGCCGGTGGTGGCCACCGCCCAGATCCCCACTCCGCCCATGCCGCCGTCCTCGGCCTTGGTCACCCGCACCAACGCTTCCTTGGGCACGGTGTTGACCCCGTGGTTGTCGGCCTCGCCGCCAAAGAGAAAACCCACGGTGGCCTTGGACTTGTGGAAGAGGGTGTCGGTCTGGTGCATGGGCATGTGCCAGTTGCGGGTCAGGGACTGCTGGGAGCCGTACCGCAGATTGGACTGGTACCCGGTGTTCTCGGACAGGGCCCGGCCATCGGGCCTGGTCTCGTGGGCCCGCACGCTTTTCTCGGTGGCGATGAAGGGCCCGTGTTTCATCATGATGATGTTGTACGGATAGGCGTGGTTGTATTTGACCCGCAGCATACAGCGCGAGACCCGATAGAAAAAGTCATCCGGGTTGGCCCCCATGTAGGGGCGGTCCGCCGGGTTGGCGTCCACGTACACGTAGTCGCCGTCGGCGATGCCCAGGTCGCGGGCGGCCTGGGGATTGAGATGCACCTGGTGCTCGCCCACGCAGGGGGCGCGTTTGTCCAGGCGGTAGGGGTCGCCGAAGTTAGAATCGAAGACCATGTGCCAATCGACATTGGACCAGCCGCTGTGGACGCGGTGCCTGGTTTTGGGGGTCAGGCAGAAGAACTGGAAGCCCTTCTTCCAGAGGAAATTCTCGGTCTTTTTCACCTCTCCCCAACCCATCTTCACGTTGAGGATGGTGCGCTCGTCCCAGTGCTCGACATCCTGGGCGAGTCCATAATCTTCGGGCCGGATATAGGGGTTGGTGCTGACGATGACATTGGGCAGGTACGGGGTGGCCTCCGGGCCTTCGCGATGCACGATGAAGTTCTCGCCGTATTCGATGGCCTCGGGCACGTCGGCATAGGCGTGTAAGCGGCCGGTGTCGGTGAAGAAAGGCACCTGGTCGTGTACCTGCTCCCAGAAGGCGATGCGCGGATAGGTGCGGAAGTTCATGAGGCAGCCGCCAGAGGGGCCGTATTTGCCGGCCATGATGTCGTCCAGTTGGTACCCGTTGGTGGTGGTGCTGGTGTCGAGCAGGCGCTGGATGTAGATCTCGCGTTTGCCCTCGTTCTCGAACTTGAAATAGTCGTCAAAACGGCGGTCGCCGGTGACTTCTCCCAGGGCCCCGGCGATCCGGGCCAGGATGGTGAGGTCGTCCTTGCTGTCGAAAACCGGCGGGATACCTCCCTTCCAGATTTGCAGGAAGGGATTGGAGCAGGAGGCGGTGACCTCCAGCCCCTCGAACTCCAGCCACGAATTGGCCGGCAGGGCGATGTCGGCGTATTCGATGGAGGCGGTCATCTGCACATCGATGGAGAGGATCATTTCCACCAGCGGATTGGTGTTCTTGATCATCTCGTACACGTGTTTGGCGTTGTTGATCAGGTTGACGTTGGAGAAGAGGATGGCCTTGGTGGGGGTGGGCATGTGCGACTGGCCGGTGAAGTTTTTGCGGCCAAACTTGGGCGTCTCGACGATCAGGGCCTTGTCCCCGTGGTTCCAGTAGGCCGGCTCCTCGTCCTTGGTGTAGGCGTGGGCTTTGACCGACTTGCCGGGTGCGGCCGGGTCCAGGTTCGGCTCAAAGGGGTCTTCGGCCACCCAGCCCTTGAAACCAGGTCCGGTCCAGGGCGAGCCCTGGAAGAGGGCGGCCTTGTAGTTGCCGGCCCAGGTGTACAAGCCCGCGCCCGGCTTGCCGAGGTTGCCGGTGAACATGATGGGCAGGTACGCGGCGCGGTTCATCTCGGTGGCGTGGAACCAGTGGTTGATGCCCTCGCCCTGGTGGATGGCCGCCGGTTTCATGGTGTAGAGGTCCGCGGCGAGTTGCTCGATGAGGTCCTTGGGGGCGGAGGTGATCTCCACCACCGTGTCCAGGTCGTAGTCCAGCAGATGCAGTTTGTATAGCGACCACAGGGTAGCGACCTCCACCTCGGTGCCATCGACCAAGGTCACGGTGAACTCCCCTGCCAGTGCCGGTTTGATGCCCGCCTCTTCTAGGTGAGTGCCGACCTGGTCGCGGGTGAGGGCGCGCGGCCCGTTCAGGCCTTCGTCCCAGACGACAAAATCTCCCAGCTTCTGGTACTGCTCCTGTTTTAGTCCCTGCTCCTTGAAGGAGGCCCCCTCCGGTTTGAGGCCTGGTTTATAGTCGGGAAAGAGTTCGTGCGCGTGTAAGCGCTTGAGGTTGTCCTTGCGCACCAAGAGCGGGAAGTCGGTGAATTCCTTGATGAAGGTCTCATCGTACCAGCCCTTGTCCATCATCAGTTTGGCGATGCCCAGCCACAGGGCCGCGTCGGTAGCCGGGCGGATGGGAATCCAGTAGTCGGCCTTGGTCGAGGGCGGGCCGTACTCCGGGGCGATGACCACGATCTTGGCGCCCCGCTCCATACACTCGATGAACCAGTGGGAATCGGTCATCTTGTTTTCGACCAGGTTCTTGCCGTCCATGACGATGAGTTTGGAGAAGCGCAGGTCGTTGAAATCGCAGTCGGCCGCCTGCAGGCCATGTACCCAGGGCTGACCCGGGGCCTGGTCGCCGTGCCAGGTGTAGTTGGACCAGTTGCGCCCGGCCATGGCGTGTTCTTGGTCTACACCGCGCACGTGTACATCGAGCAGGGCCAGGGAGTTGTTCAGCCGGTACATGCCATACTTGCCCATCACCCCCAAAAGGCCCATGCCGCCGCGCATCTTGATGGTGCGCGTCCCCGCCCCCTGGGTGGCCTTGACCATCTCGGGCTGGTAGCCCTGGGCCAAGAGGCGCTGCTGGCCCCGCTCGCCGCTGTAGTTGGTGGCGATGGCCTTCAGGCCGGCGGCGATGTCGTGGAAGGCGTCGTCCCAGGAGATCTGCACGAACTCGTCGTCGCCGCGCCGGTCAAAGAGGTACTGGTGGCGCAGTTCGGGGGTCAGGAAGGGGAAGCCGTCGTCGGCCCAGGTCTTCCAGCCCTTGCGCACGATGGGATGGCGCAGCCGGTACGGGCCGTAGAGCACCCGGTGAAAGGTGTAGCCCTTGGCGCACTGTCTGGGGTTCCAGTTGACGGTGGCCTTGTTGCCATAGAGGTCGGCGTAGTCCTGGTAGTCGTAGGTGGAGCCCAGGCGTACCACCACGCCGTTGCGCACGTAGGCCCGCACCCGGCAGGCGTGGGTGTCGTTGGGCGAGCACACCCAGTCGAACTTGCCGTCGTAGCGGAACTGGTCGCGGTAGATGTGCTCCCATTCCCGGTTCACCGCTCCGGCCAGCGGGTTCTGGCCGGGCACCGCAGCCAGCAGCCGGTACGAGGGCAGGATGGCCCCTCCCACCCCCGCCCCCATCCAGCGCAGGAAATCGCGCCGGGGAATGCCCTGCCTGGAACGATCGTCACTTGCCATGGCCCTAGTCCTCCCTCAGGGAGCGAGTTTGAGTTCCTGCCAGATGGTCACCGACTTCTTGCCGTCCCGATCCCCGTGGCTGCCGTCCCACACTGCAAAGGCCACCGGCACCGTGGCACCCGGCTTCAACACTACCCCCTCTTTGCCTTTGGGCTTGAAGGTGCGGCGGAAGACCACGTGGTAGCTGTTGCTCTGGTACACCCCTTCGGCCACCACCTCCTGGTCGAAGCGGGGGTGGGCCTTGAGGGTGCCCTGCCCCTGGGCCTGCAGGTCCTCGGCGGCGTTCTTACGCGTTGGATCGGAAACGATGTTGCCGGCCCCCCAGCCGGTGACAAAGGAGGGATCGGATTCCAGGGTCAGGGCGTGCCGCATGGGTTGTTCGAGGGGCGAGCGCAGGGTATTGGGGTAGGAGTCGATGCCCATGTTGGGATAGGCCTCCTCCAGCTCCTGAAAGGCGACCAGGTCGGCCTGGCGATCCGACTTCCACATCCAGATGTTGACCGATTGCCCCGGACTGCCCATGCCGAAAAAGGGTGGATCAGGGGCGAGGGCAAACTGCACCGCGGCGGCGTCGCGATAGTCCTGGGGCCGGAGGGCGGTGTGGTCGTGGGTCTCGTCGTGCCATTCCAGCAGCACCGCCAACTCTTTGCCGTCGTGCAGGGCCCGCACCGTGACCTCCTCGATGCGGTCGTCGCGCCACCACAGGGGCATCAGGTGCAGGTTGATCGGGCTGGCCGTCCGCCACTCGCCGTCGTCGGGATGGCTGGGCAATTTGGTCACCCGTGGGGTTTCGATGGCGAACTTGAGCATCTCGCTGCGCTGCCGCTGGCGTGGGCTGGACATGGCCAACACGTACTGGGTGAGGGCCCAGGCGTCGGCGCCGGGCGCCCAGTCGCTCATGGGCATGGGTGTGCCGGGCAGGCCGGCAACGATGCGGCGGTACACTGACTCGGGAGAGGGATCGCCCTTGTAGATGCCCCGGGTCAGGTCGCGCGGACGGGTGGGGTACCCGTCGCTGTCGATCTGCCGCGTCTGGCCGTCGCCTTTGCCGTTGGCGCCGTGGCAGCCGGCGCAGCCCTGGACAAAGAGTTCAGCGGCCCGCTGCTGGGTTGCCTCGTCGTACACCGGTTCGGGCGGCACCTCGATCACCCCGGTGCCCGTCCCCCCTTCGGCGGGGGGCTGGGTGGGCTGGCCGTATTCGAGGGGGTGGTCGGCCAGGGACTTGATATAATGCACCAGGCCCCAGCGCACCTCCTCGGGGAGGCTGGGCCACGAGGGCATGGCCGAACCGGGCATACCCCGGCTGATGGCGCCGAACAGGTCCTCGTCGGTGGGCACCTGCTCCCAGGTGGATACCAGGCGGTACTGGGCCTTGACGAAATTGCGCGGCTTGGGGTAGAGCAGGTAGGCCGCAGGTCCGTCCCCCTGCCCGGCGGCACCGTGACAGGGGGCGCAGTGCAATTGGTAGGTCTGCTTGCCCTTTTCCACCAGTTGCGGCGAGGCGGGCAAGGGTTTAACCACCTGCCCAACCGTCGATCCGCCCAGCAGCACCGCTGCACCGATTCCCAGGGATAGAAATGGCATTCTCATCGCGTTTGCTCCTCGCTCGGCGCGCGGCCGGTGCCGCACGGATGGCGGGAAGGGTCTGGATTATTTCGCGAGGGTGAAAGTCGCCGTGGCGATTGCGTCGCCCACCTGGACGTTTTGGGTTTTGGTGCCCAGGTACTCGTGCCAGGCTTCGACCACGTAGTTGCCGGCCGGCACGTCCTTGATCTCGAAACTGCCGTCGGCGGCGGTGACCGCGAAGTAGGGATTGGCGGCGACCACCACGTACCCGGCCATCCAGGGATGGGCGTCGCACTTGAGGGCCATGATCTCGGGCTTGGCGAAATTGGTGCCTGGGAGGACCATCTTCTTGGTGAAGGCCGGCATGGCTTTGTTCACCTCGCGGTTGGCCTTGCCCATCAGGTGTACGTTGTGCAGTACCCCGTCGCTGTTGAGCACCTTCAGGCCCTGTCCTGCCATCACCCCAACTACGTGCGGGGCAAACATGCAGCCACTCTGATCGAGGAGCGCCGGCTCCACCGGGGCCCTGAAGACCTGGCCCTCCGGAAATCCAGACTTGATGCTGACAAAGGCGTATCTGACGTTTTTGTTTGCGTCGAGGACTAGTTTTTCCTCGCTGACCGGCTTGGTGTGTTTCGCCATGCAGGTGGGGTCGTCGGCCATTTTTACTGCCGCCGCCGGGGGCACACTGGTCAACTGGGCCTTGACCACCCCTTTGATGGAACCGGCATAGCTGCCCTGTGCGGCGATGAGCAGCGCGGTGAAGAGATAGGAACCTTTCATCTAACTCCCTCCTAATTGAGGACGCGCGTTTCGAGGACTGCGATGAGACCTCCGCGCCATGTTTAATCAGACTGTTTGGTCTGATTTGCAAATTGTGTGCCACATCGGTGAGACACGCGATGAAGCTCGATTGAGCTTTTGTTTGTGCTGGAAATAGATCCCAGATAGAAAGATCTCGCTTAGAAGCAAAGATGTGACTTGGCTGTCCCAGGTGTCCTGCTTGGGTGGGACATCGCCGGTACCCCTTATCTCTTATCCATCTTATCCACGGCCGACATGACTCGCTGCCGAGCGGGTGCTTGTCTCTTCACCTGGGAGGATCTATTTTCACAAAAAGCTTTATTATCCCCCAATAACCCATGCCCTTCTCCCAAGCTACCAAATACGGCATCCGCGCAGTGCTTTACCTGGCCGAACACCGCGATGGCAAGCCGGTGATGAGCCGGCAGATCGCCGCCGCTCTCCAGGTCCCCGAGCCCTTCCTGGCCAAAATCCTGCAATTGCTTTCCAAACGCGGGGTGTTGCGTTCTTTCAAGGGGCGCGGGGGCGGCTTTGTGCTGGCCCGCCCTGCCCGCGAGATTTATCTGGGCGAAGTGGTCGAAGCGGTCGGTGGACCCGGCTTCGGGGAAGAGTGCATCCTTGGGCTCGAGTCCTGCTCGGCCGAAAATCCCTGCCAGCTCCACAGCCAATGGCACCGGTTCAAGCTGGAGATGCTGGAGGTCTTTCGCCAGCAGAGCATCGAGGAAGTGATGCAGAAGGCCCGCAACAGGAACAAACGGGCCGAGCCGGCGTGATCCTCCCAGAACAGGTCCTCGGGGTCATCTCCCCGCCGCAGTAAAGTTGAGGCGCTGCTGTCCCATCAATCCCGAATACTGGGGCTCTACTGTCCCGGGAGGTTGTTCGGGATCGTTTTCTGAAACATTATATAGAAGACGCTGGATGCGGGATGCTGGCAGAGTTTTTGCCAATAGCTGAACGAAAGCCCTTTGGAGGACAACAGGGGCGGTGAGGTGAGGGGGGCTTCTCCATCACGGGAGCGGGGAAATGCAGATGCGGAGCGTGATCCTGGGTTTGGCCCTGCTGGCGGGTCTCAGTCGGCCGGCAGCGGCGATCGTGGTGGACGGACGGCTGACCTCTTCCCTCTACAATTACGAGGCCTTGAAGGACAGCGCGACCACGGCTACTTTCCTGCGCGCCAACCAAGGCCTGCGTCTGGACCTGGGTCGCCTGGGCCCGCGCGCCCTCTCCTTCCATACCTATATGCAGGGCAGCACCGATCTCAGCGAAGAGGCCAACAACGACCCCCGGCTGCGGCTCTACCACGCCTACTTCTCCTGGAAGGCCGGGCGCAGCGAAATATACCTGGGCCGGCAGCGGATCAGCGCCGGGGCGGGCCTGGGTCGCATCGACGGGGCCAAGGCCACCCTGCGCGGCAAGGACTGGAACCTAGACGTCTACGCCGGCCCCCTGACGCCCCTGGACCAGGGGGCGGGTCTGGGTTCCTGGTCCGAGGGCAGCCTGTGGGGGGCGCGGCTGCGCACCAGTCGCTGGGGGGGCACTGACATCGGCCTCAGCTTTGCCCGCCGCCAGCGCCAACTGACCCCCGACCGCGACCTGGTGCGGGCGCTGTTGAGCTTGGAAGGGCGTCGCATCTTCCGCAGCAAACACAGCCTCTATGCCAGGCTAGACTACGACCAGCAGGAAACTCAACTTTACCGTGCCGAGGTCGATGGCCGGCTGACCCTCGCGCCGCGGCTGAGCCTGCAGGCAAACTGGCTGCGCCGGCTGCCCGCTGTTTTTGCGGGTTCCTTCTTCAGTATGTTTCCGCAAGAAGCCTACCAGGAAGTGGGCGGCAGCCTCTATTTTCAGGCCACCGAGCAGGTGCAGTTGGCAGCCAGTTTCGCCGAAGTCCTCTACACCGACGACAATGCCCAACGCCTGGGCCTGATCCTCAGCTCCGGGCCACACTACCGCCTGGGTTATTACCGGACGGTGGGATATGCCAGGGCCAGCGATGGGCTGGTGGGCAACATCTACTACGCACTGGGCAGACAACTGGTCCTCAACGGAGAAGTGGACCTGGCCACCTTTGAGCGGTACGAGGAGGCCGAGGACCGCGACGGGCTGGCCACCGGTGGGTTGGGGTTGAACTGGAAACCGGTTCCTGGGGCCCTGATCGAGGCCCAAGTGCAGGCCATGCGCAACCCGGTCTATAGTTCGGATCTGCGCTTCCTGCTGCGGGGGAGTTGGCACTTCTTTAAGGGCGAGGGAGCACCGTGATGTCTATCCTGAGGCTGCTGGCTATCGGCGTTTGGGCGGTCCTGCTGTGGCCGCGAGCGGGTGACGCGGCGGTGTTTTCGCACCGGCGCCATGTCGAGAAGGAAGAACTCAAGTGCGTGGACTGCCACGTGGCGGCCTGGACCAGCACCAAGTCCGGGGACAACCTCCTGCCCAGTCCCGCCGCCTGCGGCGATTGCCACGATCCAGGCCAGGTGCCCACCCATTTCCCGGCCCCTGCCCGCACCATCAGTTTTGCCCACCGCGACCACGTCGAAACCCTCAAGATGGCGTGTTTGCACTGCCACGCCGGCGTGGATCAACTCGAGGCCCCGGCCCAGGTGGCGTCCCTGCCCCTGATGAGCACCTGCATGAGCTGCCACAACGCCGAGGCGGCGCCGCGCGAATGCGAGACCTGCCACAGTCTGCCCCGGTCTCAGCTGAAACCCGCTTCCCATCAGGTCGACTGGAAGCAACACCACGGCCCCGAGGCCAGGCTCAGCGATTCTTCTTGCCTGCCCTGCCACCGGGTCAGCGAGTGCCAGGAATGCCACGAAGGCGCCCAGTTGAGCGAGCTGGACAGCGGCCTGCGCCAGACCCCCTTCGCCTCTCGCATGGAAAATAGCCAGGGCCTAGCGGTCCAGAGCGCCCACAGCTTGAACTACCGCTTCCTGCACAGCCTCGATGCGCGGGCAAAGAGCAGCGAGTGCGCCACCTGCCACGAGCTGGAGTCCGGCGATTTCTGCTCCCAGTGCCACAACCCCGGAGGTGATCCAGGGGTCAGGCCGGTCTGGCACGGCGGTGCCGACTGGGTGCCCCTGGAGAGTGGTGGCCGGCATGCCCGGATGGCCCGTCAGGACCTGGAAAATTGCATGAGCTGCCACGAGCTGGAGGGTCGCGATCCCACCTGTCAGCGCTGCCACCGGTCCGGTGAAGAAGAGGAGGAGGGCGAGTGATGAGGGCCATCGAAGGGGCTAAGAGAGGTGCTCTAGCGCTGGCTCTGTTGTTGGGCCTGCTCTGGTGGAGCGGCTGCAGCGAGGTGGGCAAAGATGCCGCCCTGCCCAGCGGGCCGGTGGCCAAGGTCCATGTGGACGGCTGGGCCGATCTGAGCACTGGCCAGTTCTTGCACGCCGAGGCGGTCGAGGGAAAGTACCAGGGCAGCACCACCTCCTGTCAGGGCTGTCACGGAGACGATTACCAGGGCAAGGGGGATGCTGAACTCTCCTGCCTCAAGTGCCACAGCGATCCAGCCAAAGGCTTGGTCCATCCGGAGGGCTGGCTCAACCCGGCGGCCAAAGAAACCTTCCACGGCGAGGCCATCCGCACCCGCAACTGGGACATGAGCGGCTGCCAGCGCTGCCACGGCGTCGACTATGCCGGCGGCATCGTGGAGAATTCCTGTCTCAAGTGCCACGCCGGCACGCCGGAGGGCTGCACCACCTGCCACGGCAGCAGCGAGGGTATCGCCCCGCCCAAGGACACGCGCGGCAACCGCGAGACCACCTTCTTCGGTGTGGGTGCCCACCAAGCCCACCTGCGCCAGGGCAACCTGAGCGCGGCGCTCAACTGCACCGACTGCCACGTCTTCCCGCAGGGATTTGCCGATCCGGCCCATATCGATGGCGACGGGCGGGCCGAGTTGGCCTTTGGCGCCAGGGCCGGCGTCAATGGCAGCGTGCCGGTCTACGATCCGCAGGCCAACACCTGCGCCGGCACCTATTGCCACAGCGGCGGCAGACTGGGCAACCAGACCGTGCCGGTGTGGACCGAAGTGGGCACCGGCCAGGCGGCCTGCGGCACCTGTCACAGCCTGCCGCCGGGCGAGGCAACCGGCCATCCGCAGGTAACACTCGCCTGCTCCATCTGCCACAGCAGTGTGGTGGACGCGGACAACATCATCCTCGATACCACCAAACACATCAACGGCCAGACTGACTTTTAAAGATGGCCTGCCAATGTTTGCCCTGGGAGTGCTTTCGCTGCTGTGCTGCCTCTGGTCGGCCGCATTTGCCGACGACCAGGCTTGTCTGGAATGCCACGCTGATCCGGACCTGAAACGGGAGACCGCCGATAAAAAGGGCAGCCCGGTATTTGTGGACCAGGCCCTCATCGACGGCTCGGTACACGAAAGGGTGGCCTGCACCGAGTGCCATGCAGGCGTCACCACCGACCACGGCGAGCACCTGCCCCGCGCCCGTTGCAGCTCCTGCCACGAGGAGGAGGAGGCCGAATACACCACTGGCCTGCACGGGGTGGCGCGCCAGGCCGGCGTTGAGGATGCCCCCGCTTGCGGCGACTGCCACGGCAGCCATCAGATCCTCGCCGCTGCCGATCCGCGCTCCACGGTCAATCCCCAGCGTCAGCCGGCCACCTGCGCCGCTTGCCATGCCGATATAGCCTTCATCAAGCGCCGGCCCGTCAGCCTGGGTTCGCCGCTCCAAGGGTACGAGCAGAGCACTCACTTCAAGGCGCTGAAGGAGGGCAAGGGCGGGGCCGCCTGCTCCGATTGCCATGAATACCACGGCTTGCGCAAGCCCAACGATCCCCGCTCGACCATCTACCGGGCCAATATCCCGCGCACCTGTGGCCGCTGCCACGAAAAGGTGCGCCAGGTGTACGAACAGAGCGTACACGGCAAGGCCCTGGCCTATGGCAACACCGACACCCCCACCTGCGTGGACTGCCACGGCGAGCACCGCATCGGCGAAACAGCCGACCAGGGGACGGGCGGCTACGCCGCGTATCTGTCGCGGACGACCTGCGTGCGCTGCCACGAATCGGAGCGCATCGTCGAAAAGTACGGTCTGCCCGCCAAACGGCTGACTACCTATATCGATAGTTATCACGGCCTGGCTGACCAGTCCGGATCGACGGTGGTGGCCAACTGCGCCAGTTGTCACGGGGTCCACGACATCCTGCCCTCCAAGGACCCGGCCTCTTCGATCAACCAGAACAACCTGCCCAAAACTTGTGGCAAGTGCCATCCTGGGGCCGGCGAGAACTTCGCCCTGGGGTCCATCCACGTCGATGCCGATCGGGGCGACCGCAACGGGGGCGATCTGGGCAGCGTCGTCATCTACTATGTGCGGCAGTTTTACCTGGCCCTGATTCTGGTCACGGTGCTGGGTATGGTGGTCCACAACGCCCTGGATTTTGCGAGAAATTTCTCCGCCCCGCGCCTGCCGCGCGGCACCGAATTTTTGCGCTTCAACCTCTCCGAGCGTTTCCAGCACGGGACCATGGCCCTCTCTTTCATGGTCCTGGCCTACAGCGGCTTTGCCCTCAAGTTCCCCGATGAATGGTGGGCCACGCCTTTTGCCTGGTTAGGCGGCGGCGGGGACTGGCGTCGGTTGGGGCACCGGGGGGCTGCAGTGGCCATGGTGGGCATCTGTCTCTACCACCTGGGGTACCTGGCCTTCAGCCGTCGGGGCCGCGAGCAGTTCTGGCAGATGTTCCCCCGCTGGCAGGACCTGCGCGACGCCTGGCAGATGTTGCGCTGCTACCTGGGCAGGAGCGATCAGCACCCGCGATTCGGACGTTTCGGCTATGTGGAAAAGCTGGAGTACTGGGCACTGGTGTGGGGCAGCGTGGTGATGACCCTCACGGGCTTTCTGCTCTGGTTCGAGAACCGCACTCTTCGTTATCTGCCCAAGTGGAGCCTGGACGTGGCCACCGCCATCCACTACTACGAGGCCTGGCTGGCGGTGTTGGCCATCATCGTCTGGCACTTTTACTGGGTGATCTTCAACCCCAGGGTCTACCCGATGAGCCTGGTGTGGCTGACCGGCCGGCTCTCGGCCAAAGCCATGGCCGAGGAGCATCCGCGGGAGTTGGAAGAACTCGGCAGGGGGGGGACCCCAGACAGCGAGGGCCGTGAGGGGCAGGAGGTGCATAACCCATGAAATTTATCTCCTAGGAGTCAGGGCAGATGGAAGAAAAGCTGACCAGAGAGGGATCGCCGGAGAGACGCCGGTTCTTCAAGGGATTGCTGGCCGGTCTGGCCGGTCTGTGGGGGGTGGGGCTGGTGTCGAGCCTGGTGCTGTACCTAAAGGCCCCACCGCGCCACGGGAGCGGGCTGGACAGTGCTGTGGCGGTGGGGTTATTGGACCAACTGCCCCCCGGCCAGGGCCAGATGGTTACCGGCGCCCACCGGCCCTTCTGGTTGGTGCGCTCCAAAGCGGGCGAGTTGGTGGCCCTGCCGGCGGTGTGTACCCACCGCCGCTGCATCCTGCAATGGGACGGGGACAACCAGCTGCTCTGTCCCTGCCACCAGGGCATCTTTGACCTCAAGGGCAATGTGTTGGGCGGCCCGCCGCCCCGGGCCCTCGAAAAGCTGGCGGTGACGGTGAAGGGAGGCAGGGTCTATGTCTACCCTTAGCCGCCGGCTGCTGGCCTGGCTGGAACAGCGCCTCAATCTCACCGAGATCTTCTCCTTCATCACCACCTTTGGCCTGGCCTACGGCGACATCGACACCCGCAAGCCGCTGAAAGAAGCGGTGGATGAGGCCTTAAAGAAACCGCTGCCGGCCTACGCGCAATGGCCCCAGGTCCTGGGCCTGCTCACCTTTGGGCTCTTTCTTTTTCAGATGGTCACCGGGGTGCTGCTGGCCTTTTACTATCAGCCGGCCCCGGCCACCGCCTACGGGAGTGTGCAGACCATTCTCCAGGAAGCCACCTTCGGCTGGTACATCCACCAGATGCACTACTGGGGCAGCAATATCCTGATCGCCTTGCTGATGCTGCGCATGATCCGCCTCTTTCTGCACGGGGTGTATCGGGCCCCGCGCGAGCTGATCTGGGTGCTGGGGGGGCTGTTGATGGGACTTTCGGTGTACGCCGGCCTGAGCGGGGCCCTGCTGCCCTGGGATCAGCAGGCGTACTGGTCCTCCATCCGCAGCCTCGAGGTGCTGGCTGAGATGCCCTTCTTCGGCTGGGTGGCCAATCTTCTGGTAGGCGGCCTGGAAGTGCAGGGGCTCACCCTGACCCGCTTCTATATCCTCCATGTTATCCTGCTGCCCCTGTCGATGTTTGTGCTCTTCTACCTGCATTTCGCCGCGGTGCGGCGGGTGGGCCTGAGCCGCGCCAAGGTCGCGGACCAGCCCCGGGCCCTCTATCCAGATCACCTGGTGGATCTGCTCACCTTGCTCTTCCTGATCTTCGGGGCCATCCTCACCTTGGCGGTGCTGGCGCCGGCCATAGTGCAGCGCGAGGCCGATCCCTTTTCCAGCCCGGCCGGCATCCATCCCCCCTGGTATCTGTTGCCAGCCTATGGACTGATCGAGGTACTGCCCCCGGGTCTGGGCGGGGGCTTGATCTCGGCGGCGCTGCTTGCCTTCCTGGCCCTGCCTTTTCTGGACCGCAATCCGGGCCAGTCCCCGGCGCGCCGGCTCCTGGCCTGGGGGCTGCTGCTGGTCCTCCTGGTGGCCCTGGCCTGGCTGGGGTACACCGGGTACGCGCTGAGAGGGTGAGGGCATGAAGACGATGAGCAGATTATTGTTGAAGATATTCGCCCTCGGTCTGCTGGGGACCGGGGCGTCGGCCCAAACCCAGAACTACTGCAAGACCTGCCACAGCGAGCAGGAGGTGGAATTCAGGGACAGCGTCCACCGCGAGGAATTGAGCTGTGTCAGTTGCCACGGCGGCGACGCCTCCACCGCCGAACTACCCCAGGCCCACGGCAAGGGTTTCCGGGGCAAGATCACCCGGGCCCAGATCCCCGCCTTCTGCGCTGGGTGTCACGCCGACCGCGAGCAGATGCGCCCCTATGGTCTGTCCACCGACCAGTACGCCCTGTACCAAAGCTCCGGTCACGGCCGCAAGTTTGCCCAAGGGGATGCCCAGGTCGCCATCTGCACCGACTGCCACCAGAGCCACCGCGTCCTCTCGCAGGACAATCCCCAGAGTCCCACCCACCGCCAGAACATCGCCGCCACTTGCGGCCACTGTCACGCTGACCCCGAGCGTATGCGGCCCTACGGCCTCTCGGCGGGGGTGGTCGCCGACTACGAGGCCAGTGTACATGCCCAGGCCAAACGCGAGGGCAGCGCCGCCCGCCTGCCCTCCTGCATCGACTGCCACGGCAGCCACGGAGCCGCCCCGGCCGGGGTGGGGGATGTCAGCAAGGTGTGTATGCACTGTCACCGCCAGACCCGGGAATTTTTCCACCTCAGTCCCCACTTCAAGACCCTGGCGGCTGCCGGGTACGGGGAGTGCGCCGCCTGCCACAGCAACCACCGCATCCTCAAGCCGGGCCCGCAGCTGTGGGCTTCTACCTGTGTCACCTGCCACGAGGCCGGCTCGACGGCGGCCCGCACCGGCGACCAGATCCAGGCCCTCTTCATCCAGGCCCAGGCCGACATCGCCCAGGCCACGGAAACCATTATCCAGGCCCGCCAGGTGCCCCTGGCGGTGGAGGACTACGAGCAGCGGTTGAGCATTGCCTCCACCTACCTGATGGAGGCCGGCCCCCTGAGCCATACCTTAGACGTGGCGGCCGTTGAGGAACTGACCCGCAAGTCCCACTCGGTGGCTCAGGAGTTGGAAACGGAGATCCACGAGAAGATGACCATCTTTGGGGGCCGCCGCCTGGTGGTGGGCCTCATCTGGCTCTACTTGTTGATCACCATCGGGGCACTCCAATACTTCAAGCGCAGGTCGAGGTAGGCGATGGCGGGCATCAGGGACTCGATGGGCAAGTTGGTTGCGGGTTGGCGTCGGCTCAACTGGCGGCTGTGGAGCTTCATCGCCCTCTTCCTGGTCGGCTTCGGCATCCTGGTTGCGATCGTGACGGTGGAGGCCACCTCGCAGCCCAAGTTTTGCGGCAGCTGCCATATCATGGAGCCCTACTACAAATCGTGGCTGACCTCCTCCCACAAAGACGTGGCCTGTGTCGACTGCCACATCCCTCCGGGCATCTACTCGGAGATTCAGAAGAAGATGGAAGCCATCTCGATGGTGACCAGTTATTTTACCGGCACCTACGGCACCAATCCCTGGGCCGAGGTCGACGACGCCGCCTGCTTGCAGTGCCACCAGCGGCGGTTGCTGGCCGGCAAAGAGATGTTCAAGGGGGTGCTCTTTGACCACGAGCCACACCTGAGCGAGCTGCGCCGCGAGAAGAAGCTGCGTTGCACCTCCTGCCACTCCCAGATCGTCCAGGGCAGCCACATTTCGGTCGAGACTTCCACTTGTGTGTTGTGCCACTTCAAGGACCAGCCAACAGGCCAGGGCACGGCCCGCTGTACCCTGTGTCACGCCGTGCCCGACAAGGTGATCCAGAAGGGCACCCTCTCCTTCGATCACCAGCAGGTCAAGCGTTTCGACATGAAGTGCGAGTGGTGCCATTCCCACATCACCAAGGGCGATGGCAGCGCGCCCAAGCAGCGCTGCTACGTCTGCCACAACGATGTTTCGCGCCTGGAGAAGTACGACGACCATCCGCAGTTGCATCGCATCCACGTTTCAGATCACAAGGTGGAGTGCCTGCACTGCCACACCCAGATCCTGCACGGCAAGGACACCGGTCCGCCCCAACAGGCGGGGGGCGCGTGTATCAGTTGTCACGCCGACGGGCACTCGCCTCAGAGCGAGCTGTACGCCGGACTGGGCGCCAAGGGGGTGAAGTCCCGGCCCAGCGCCATGTACCTGGCCGGTATTCGCTGTGAAGGCTGCCATTTCGTGCCCAAGCAGCGGGGTGCCGACCAGGTCCAGTCGGCTAGCGCCCTCAGTTGTATGGTCTGTCACGGCCCGCGCTACCACAAGATGCTGGAGCGCTGGAAGGGGGTGTTGGACCAGCGGCTATCCCTGGCCCGCCGCGAGCTGGCCCAGGCAAAGGGCGGCCTGGGCTCGGGGGTACAAGAGTTGAGCGATGCCGAGGACAATCTGCTGCTGGTGGAGCGCGGCCATGGGGTGCACAACGTGGATTATGCCCTAGACATTCTGGCGGCCAATCACGCGCTGCTGAACACCGCCCTCAAACGGGTAGGCCGTCCTGGATTGTCGGGCACCGGCTGGGAACCACCTCCGTACCAGAACGATTGTCTGCGCTGCCATCAGGGCCAGGAATCGCGGACCGGGACCTTCGCGGGCAAACCCTTCGCCCATCGGCCCCACGTGGTGGACCGCAAGATGGACTGTGTCGCCTGCCACCGGCCCCACGAAGAGCGGGAGCCGGACGAGGTGGTGAGTATGCCGGCCCACGAGTGCGCTCCTTGCCACCACCCCCCGGCGGCCAAGAGCGAGTGCAGCCACTGCCACGCCGCCATCACCGGGCAGACGCTGGCATACCAGGGGAAGAAGTTCTCCCACCAGTACCACCTGGAGGAGGAGGGGCTCAAGTGCCTCGACTGCCACACCCTCCAGGAGCGGCCCGGCCTCAAGGCCAAGGCCTGCGCCGACTGCCACGAGGACGAGGCGGAGTAACGAACGCGGTCGGGGCGTCACCCCGAATGTGTCGGGGCGCAGCGGGTGCGGCAGGGGGCGACCCGCTGCGACTTTTCCCCAGGCGCGTCCTGCCCCCTCGCTCGCATAGCTCCGCTACTCCACCACCCCGCCACGCGGACTTCCCATCCTGACCACTCCCCGGGAAAAGTCTTCGGGGTTCGCCCCCAGCCGCGCTGGTCAGTAGCCCTTCCCGCTGGGGCTTTTGGTAACTCCCTTCTTTTATTACATTTTTG
Source organism: Gemmatimonas phototrophica (assembly GCA_945861755.1). Taxonomy (GTDB): domain Bacteria; phylum Latescibacterota; class UBA2968; order UBA8231; family UBA8231; genus SICG01. The sequence continues at coordinate 5,629 of CAMAVQ010000032.1, read as the reverse complement.
GCCACAACCAGATCTGCTCATGTCGCTTTGTCCTACAGGTGAGATGCGTACATATAGATTGAACTTGACGCTGGTTTTTGCGCTTGGGGTCCTGCTGCTGGGGGACCGAGCGTCTGGGGCCGCCGAGCCCCACCCGCGCCTGGCCCGGCTTTCGGCCGAGGTGCGCTACTTCTACGGCCGGTGGCAGTGGGGCGACTTCGAGATGTCGCCCCAGGCGGGCATGGCCGGCCCCGAACTGCGGCTCGAATTGCTGGGGGGGAAGGTGAAGGCCGGCGCTGCGTATCTGTCGGGAAATTTTGTCGGGGTGGGCGCCACCCCGCTGGAGGATATCCGCTACCACAGCCGCAAGGATTTCGACCTGGCCGACAACCGGGAGGAATTCACCTTCAGCCTGGAGTACCGGCCCCTGACCTACGCCGGGGCCGTGGCAGTCTGGCGGCTGGCCCGCTACGACCTCGACGCCCAGGTGGAGCTGAACTCGGACCAGCGGCGCTATGGGACCGGGCGCGAACAGGCCCACAACGAGGCCCGGGGTTTTGGTTTTGGCCTGCGGCCCCGCCTGCCTTTGGGCAGCCACCTCGCGTTGAACGGCGAGGTGCTCTACTTCCCCGGGCTCCACAGCGAGGCGGCTGGTCGTTACCAGTACCAGGTGGTGTTCCGTGAGGAAGCACTGGACGAACGCTGGTTCGGCAAGGGCCGGGTGCGCGGCTTTTCCAGCTGGGGCGAGCTGTCCTATGCGCTGCAGGCGGTGCCGGTCACCGTGGCCGCCGGTTTCTTCTACCAGCGCCTCAACGGCCGCAAGCTGCCCCCTGCCGGGTGGCTGGAGGATTATCTGCGCGGCCAGACCCGGGACCACAGTTGGCTGCGCGATCGTTTTTACGGGTTCACGGCCCGGGCTGGTTTCCGGTTTTGAGCGTGGTCCGTCTCGCCCTGGTGTCCTTGCTCTTGGTCGGTGCCGGGAGGGCGGCTGCAGACCAGCATCTCCTGTACAAAGAGGCGAATCTGGCGGGCTTCTACTCCAGCCGCGCCGGGCGCCTGCGCTCCTCGCCCGAGTCGCCGCTGAGTGCGCTGGGGTTTGAGTATTTATGGAGGGCGCCCGAAAAGGCCCCCGGCCAATGGCACGCCTCGGTCCTGGACCTCTACCTCCAACTGGCCTACGACCCAGCGGAACGGCGCCTGGTGGTGCGGGCCAGGGATACCTGGCTGCGCTTTGACGAAGCGCGCACCGGTGCCCAGGTGCGCCTGGGGCACTTTGCTCTGCCCTTCGGGCTGTTCTCCCCCCGGACCTTGCGCGGCCAGGCCCTGCAGTCCCTCAGCGAACTGAGCCTGGGTTTTGCCCAGGACTGGGGACTGGACGTGCGCGGCAAGTGGGGCTACTTCCTATACCAGGCGGCCGCCACCTTGGGCAGCGGCAATGCCCCGCGCCTGCGATCGGGGGCAACGCTGTGGACCGGGCGGCTGGGCATGCCCACCTACCGCAAGATCCAGTACGGCATCTCCCTGCTCTACGGCAGTCCCTACCGGCCTGGGCAGGTGGGGGTACCGCTGACCAGTTGGCGGGTGGCCATCGACGGGGTTTTCATCTACCACGAGCCCTTCACCTCGCTCAAGGGCGAGGTGGATCTGGGCGCCGACGAGGGCCGGCTGGCCGGGGGCCTGCTCCTGGGGCTGACCCAGATCCTGCCCGCCGCCCCCCAATGGGGCCTCGAAGGGCAGGTGCGCCTGTGGCGGTCTGGAGGTGCCCGTGGCGAACTGGTCGCCGGGCTGCTGCGTTCCCTGCCCGAGTTGTTCACTTTCAGGTTCCAATGGCGTTATCGCAGCGCCGCCCTGGGCGGCAGCGGGTTGTTTGCCCAACTCTATTACTACGGACCCTGAACTACGGATCGTGAACGCGCGATGAAAGAGCAGAAAAAGATCGGGAATACGCTGCTGGGGGCACTGCTGCTGGGGGCCCTGCTGCACCTGGGGTGCGAAACCAAGCTGCCCACCTGGGGCGCACAGGCCTGGGGCCGCGACGACGGCTCGCTGGAGGTGATCCCCATCGGTTCAGCGCTGGGCGAGATTGTCGTCGACCCGCAGCGGCCCTACCTCTACCTGAGCGATTTCGACGCCAATCGCCTCTACTTCATCTCGCGGGATTCCAGGCGGATCGAAAAGGAGATGATGATCGGCACCCGGCCCGCCGATCTGGGTTTCAGCATGGACGGCAACCAGCTCTACGTGGCCCTGGCCGGGGGCAGTCAGATCGCCGTGCTCGATTTGGACCTCCAGACGGCAGTGGCCCCTATCCAGCTCAATTTCTCCCCGGCCTACCTGGCCGCCGGCCGCCCGCCCTTCATGTACGCTTCCTCGGTGCTGGAACTCTGGGAGGGCTTCCAGCCCCAGGGGCAGAGTTTCCAGGTGAACTTCCAGGCCCACACCCAAGTGGCCGTGCCCCAGTTGCGCCTGCTGGATATCCACCCGCAGCGCAGCGCCCTGTACGCGGCCAACAACCGCCAGATCTTCCATTTTTCGATAAACCAGATCGACGGCACCCTGACGCTGAAGACCGTGCTCAACGCCGAAGGCCACGTGGTCGAACTCTTTCTCAGCGAGGACGGCACGCGGCTCTACACCATCAGCACCGGTTTCCTGACCCTGCCCGAGGGGATCGTCACCCGTGGGCTGATCGACAGCCGCAAGAACTTTGAGACCGATATGGTCGAGGTCTACGCCACCGACCCGCTGCTCAAGATTGGCGAGTTACACACCGGGGCCTTCCCCCGGGCGGTGGCCGCCAGCGGCCAGTACCTGGTGGTGGCTGCCGCCGACTCCTCCTCCACCCCCAAGCGCGCCGGATTTGTGGTGCGCTACGACCTGGAAACCCTGACCCCGCTAGAGACCTACCGTCTGGCCGGCTCACCCACCAGCTGCGCGGCAGTGGACAGCGCCACCGGCATGTTCTACGTGGCCATCGACAACCCCTACGATTTACGCGAGCGTTTCGGCGAGCGCCAGGACCTGCAGGTGGTCGATCTGCGCGGGGCGTCGACGCCGGCGGCGGTCGGGGAGAAGAGGCCCTGATCCGCTTTGCGGCAATGGCCCTCTGCCTGGTCCTGGCCTGGCAGGCGGGCGCTCAGGTCAGACTGGCGACCCTCAAAGGCCAGGTGGTCGACACCCAGACCGGTACGCCCCTGGCCGGCGCGAATCTGAAGATCTCTTCCACCCTGGGCACCTACTGCGACGCGGAGGGGCACTTTGTCCTGGAGGCCCCCCCGGGGGACTACACCGTGGCGGTGAGTATGGTCGGTTACGCCGTGGCCGGCGTGCAGGTGCATCTCACCCCGGCCGGGCAGCAGGGATTGGTGGTCGGCCTGGAGCCCACGGTGATCCCCCTGGGTGAGACCCGGGTCGAGGGCCTGCGGCCGCAGTTGCCGCTTTTCGCCGAGGTGGCCGCCCAGTCCGGCATCCATTTTCAGCACGTGTACGGCGAGGGGCCCATCCGCAACATCCTGGAGAGCAGCGGGGCCGGGACCGGCTTCTTCGACAGCGACAACGACGGGGACCTGGATCTGTACCTGGTCAACGGCCTGGTGTTGGAGGGGGGCCCGCGCACCCAGCCCAGCGACGCGCTCTACCGCAACGAAGGCCAGGGCCGTTTCGCCGAGGTGACCACGGCGGCGGGCATCGTCGACAGCGGCTACGGGATGGGCTGCGCCGCCGCGGACTACGACAACGACGGTGACCAGGATCTGTACGTGGTCAACTACGGTCCCAATGCACTCTACCGCAACGGGGGGCGGGGCCGCTTCGCCGAGGTGGCCAAGCGCGCCGGCTTGGCCGACCCCCGCTGGAGCGTGGCCGCCTCCTGGCTCGACTACGACAACGACGGCATGCTCGACCTCTTTGTGGCCAACTACCTCGCTTTCGACCACCGGGTGTCCCCGGAGCGCAGCCTAGCCTCGTTACACGAGGGCTACCGCAGTTATGCGGGACCGCGCGATTTTGCGGCCCAGCCCGATGCCCTGTACCGCAACCTGGGCGACGGGACTTTTGCCGATGTTTCGGCCCAGGCCGGGATCAGTCCCCAGGGGGCCGGCGGCAAGGGCATGGGCAGTCTGGCCACGGACTACGACGGGGACGGCGACCTGGATATTTTTGTCGCCAACGACCGCACTCCCAAGCAGCTCTACCGCAACGACGGGGGACACTTCTCCGAGGTGGCGCTGTGGGCAGGGGTGGCCTTCGACGAGTCCGGCAACGCCACCGGGGCCATGGGAGTGGACGCGGGCGACTACGACGGCGATGGGCGGCTGGATCTTTTCGTCACCAATTTTGTCTTTGAGTACAATTCGCTGTACCGCAATCTGGGCGACGGCACCTTTGCCGATCTCACCAATGCCGCCGGCCTGGCCCTGCCCAGCTACAAATACGTGGGCTGGGGTGCCGGCTTCTTCGATTACGACAACGACGGCTGGCTCGACATCTTCGTGGCCAACGGGCACGTACACGAGGACATGGACCTGCTCAACGAGAGCGTCAGCTTCGGCCAGCCCAACCAGCTTTTCCACAACGAGGGGCAGGGGGTCTTCACCGAGGTGTCGGCCCAGTCCGGGCCGCCCTTCCTGATGGCCCTTTCGAGCCGGGGGGCGGCTTTCGGCGACTGCGACGACGACGGCGACCTCGACATCGCGGTGGTCAACGCCGGCGGGCCGGCCGAGTTGTTGCGCAACGACGGGGGCAACCGCGAGCACTGGCTGGCCCTGCGCCTGGAGGGCGTGGCCGGCAACCGCGACGCGATCGGCGCCAGGGTCCGGGTGCGGGCCGGCTCGCTGAGCATGATCCGCGAGGTACACGCCGGCGCCAGCTACAGCTCGCAGAGCGATTTGCGGGTATACTTTGGCCTGGGCGGGCAGACCCGGATCGACAGTCTGGAGATCCGCTGGCCAGGGGGCCGGGTCGAGACCTTTGCCAACCTGCCGGTCAACAGCCAGCTCCGGTTCGAGGAAGGGCGCGGCTACCTCCCATAGTAGTTGTTTCAGGAGCGCGACAATGAAAAACGTTCTGGCAATAGGGCAACGATCAGTCTGGGGCGCCCTGCTCCTGCTGGCCTGTGCTTGCCAGACCGAGGTGCCCACCTGGGGCCAAGGGGTGTGGGGGCGCAACCAGGGAGGGCAGGAGGTGATTCCCCTGGGATCGGCGCTCTCCGAGATCGTCGTCGACCCGCGCCGGCCCTACCTCTACCTGGCGGACTTCGACGCCAACCAGATCTACGTGGTCTCGCGCACCACCCGCCAGATCGAACGCCAGCTGGTGGTTGGCCCGCGCCCTTCGGACCTGAACCTGAGCATGGACGGAAACCAGCTCTATGTGGCGCTTTCGGGCGGGACCGAGATCGCGGTGGTCGACCTAGACCGCCAGGAATTGCTTCCCTCCATCCCGCTCACCTTTTCGCCCGCGTACCTGGCGGCTGGGCGGCCGCCCTATCTGTACTCTACCTCGGTGCTCGAATTCTGGAAGGGGTTTACCTCCTATGGGCAGACCTACCTGCTCGATGCCCAGGCCCACACCCAGACCCAGTTGCCGCAGGTGGGACTGCTGGAGATCGATCCCACGCGCCGCCGCCTGTACGTGGCCACCCACCGCCAGG
>CAMAVQ010000031.1 GCA_945861755.1 Gemmatimonas phototrophica | reverse complement strand
GCGGCATTACGCCCATGTCGATTGTCCGGGCCACGCCGACTACATCAAAAACATGATCACCGGTGCGGCGCAGATGGACGGTGCTATTCTGGTGGTGAGCGCCGCCGACGGCCCCATGGTCCAGACCCGCGAGCACATCCTCCTGGCCCGCCAGGTCAACGTGCCCTGCATCGTGGTCTTTCTCAACAAGGTCGACCAAGTCGATGACCCAGAATTGCTCGACTTGGTCGAACTCGAAACCCGCGAACTGCTCTCCAGATACGATTACCCCGGCGACGAGATCCCGGTCATCCGTGGCTCCGGCCTCAAGGCTCTCGAAGGGGACCCCAGCGAGATCGGCGTCCTGGCCATCGATAGACTAATGGATGCGGTCGATGAATACGTCATGATGCCGCTGCGTCCGGTTGATCTGCCCTTCCTCATGCCAGTCGAAGACGTGTTCAGCATCACGGGCCGTGGTACCGTGGGTACCGGTCGTATTGAGCGCGGGCGGATCAAAATCGGTGAAGAAATTGAAGTTGTGGGCATCAAGGATACCCGCAAGACGGTATGCACCGGGGTCGAGATGTTCCGCAAGGAACTCGACTCGGGTGAGGCTGGCGATAACGTCGGCTTGCTGCTGCGCGGCGTCGAAAAAGAAGATCTGCAGCGCGGCATGGTGCTGTGCAAGCCCGGCAGTATCACTCCCCACACCAAGTTCAAGGCCGAAGTTTACGTGCTGACCACCAAGGAAGGTGGCCGTGAGAAGCCCTTCTTTACCGGCTACCGTCCCCAGTTCTTCTTCCGTACCACCGACGTGACCGGCAGCATCGCTCTGCCCGAGGGCACTGAGATGGTCATGCCCGGCGACAATGTCAGCATCCAAGTGGAACTGATCCAGCCCATCGCTGTTGAGCAGCAATTGCGCTTCGCCATTCGCGAAGGCGGTCGGACCATCGGCTCGGGTATCGTCACCGAGATCATCGAGTAATCGAGCGCGGAGGCCGCCAGTGGCAGTCGGGAAAATACGCATACGTCTCAAGGCATACGATCATGCGGCGCTGGATCGTTCGGTGGATGAGATCGTGCAGACCGTGAAACGCAGTGGTGCCAGGGTGGCCGGTCCGGTGCCCCTGCCCACAGACCGCACCCTCTATACCGTTCTGCGTTCGCCGCACGTCGACAAGAAATCTCGGGAGCAGTTTGAAACCCGAGTCCACAAGCGACTCATCGATATCTACGATTCTACCCCGCAGACGGTAGATTCTTTGATGAAGCTCGACTTGCCGGCCGGTATCGGCATCGATATCAAGGTTTGATCAGATAACTTCTCAATGAAAAGGATGCGGTCGTGCAGGTCGAAGTACTGAATTCAGCGGGCAAAGGGGAGGGAACGGTCGAATTGCCGTCTCACCTCTTCGAGGCCAAGGTTTCCGAATACGCCCTTTACCGGGCGGTGGTGGCTTACGAGGCCAACCAGCGGCAGGGTACTGCTGCGGTTAAGACCCGCGCCGAGGTGTGCCGCACCAGCAAGAAACACCATCGTCAGAAGGGCACCGGCCAGGCGCGCATGGGATCGCGAAAGTCCCCGGTGGTCAAGGGTGGTGGCGTGGCTTTTGGCCCTATTCCGCGCTCCTACCGGACGCAGATGCCCAAGGGGCTCAAGCAGCGGGCCCTTACCTCGGCGCTGTCGCTTAAGGGGCGTGATGGCATGATCAAGGTGGTCGCCGATTTCGAGTTGGCGGCTCCCAGTACCAAGTCCTTCAAGGCAGTCATCGACGCCTGTGGTTTGGGCGGCCAGCGCCTGCTCTTTGTGACCTCCGAAAGTAACCCGGTGCTGCTCAAGTCGGGGCGCAACCTGCCGCGGGTCGAGATTCAACAGGTCGGTACTCTATGCACCTACGATCTGATGAAAGCCGACATTGTGCTGTTCACCCGTCAGGCGCTCGGCAAACTCCACCAGACCTTTGCCAGCCCTGATAAGGAGTAAAGACGCACGTGAACCAATCCTATAAAATTCTCAATCGTCCCATCCTGACTGAGAAGGCCACGGCAGCCCGGGAGGCGACCAACACCTATACCTTCCGGGTCGTCCCCGGTGCCACTAAGGTCCAAATCCGCCAAGCCGTCGAGTCAATCTTCAGTGTGCATGTAAAATCAGTGCGCACAGTGAGTGTGCCCTCCAAGCCCAAGCGGCAAGGAGCCTTCCAGGGGCGCCGCTCCGGATGGAAGAAGGCATACGTGTCCCTGAAAGCCGGCGAGTCCATCGCCTTGATCGAGAACATCTAGCCCGAGGCTATGCAGCACGATGCCCATTAAGAGATTCAATCCTACCACCTCCGTTCTGCGCTACAAGACGGTAGTATCTTTTTCTGAGCTGAGCGCCAATGCTCCGGAGAAGTCGCTGGTTGCCCCTCTATCCAAGTCGGGTGGCCGCAACGCGCAGGGGCGGATGACCATGCGTCACCGTGGTGGTGGTCACAAGCGCCGCTACCGCATCATCGATTTTCGGCGCGACAAGCCTGGGGTTCCGGCTCGGATTGCTTCCCTAGAGTACGATCCCAACCGTTCGGCCTTTATCGCGCTCCTTTTCTACCGCGACGGCGACAAGCGCTATATCCTCGCACCCCACGGACTCAAGGTCGGTGACATGGTGAGTGCGGGCGCTGATGCAGCCATCCAGGTGGGCAATGCCCTGCCTCTGTCGCGCATTCCTATCGGCACCACTGTGCATAACATCGAACTTCAGCCGGGTCGCGGTGGCCAGATGGCCCGCAGCGCCGGTGCCGAGGCGCAGCTTGCCGGTCGCGATGAGCGGCTGGCTCAGCTCAAGCTGCCTTCAGGCGAGGTCCGCCTGGTGCCGGTTGGGTGCATGGCCACCATCGGCCAGGTAGGCAACATCGATCACAACAAGGTGGTCATCGGCAAGGCGGGGCGTTCCCGCTGGCTGGGACGCCGTCCCAAGGTGCGCGGCGTGGCGATGAATCCCGTCGACCATCCGCACGGCGGTGGTGAGGGCATGACCTCCGGGGGGCGTCACCCGGTCTCGCCCTGGGGCCAGCCGGCCAAGGGCTACAAGACCCGCAAACGCAAGAACAAGTCAAACGCCTTGATCATGCGCCGGCGCAAGGCCAAATAGGGAGTATTCGATTCATGCCCAGATCGGTCAAAAAAGGTCCCTTCATCGATGCTAGCCTTGCCAAAAAGGTCGAGGCACTCAATCGCGGCGGCGACAAGCGCGTGGTCAAGACCTGGTCGCGGCGCTCGACGATCACCCCCGACTTTGTCGGCCATACCCTGGCCGTGCATAATGGCAACAAATTCATCCCGGTCTACATTACCGAGAATATGGTGGGCCACAAGTTAGGGGAATTTGCCCCGACGCGGACCTTTCGCGGCCATAGTGGTAAACTGACCGAGCGCGCCAGCGCCGTCAAAAGATAAGTCAATCAGGGCTGATGATTATGGAAAATAGAGCTATAACCAGGAACATCGGCGTGCCGGCTACCAAGGTGCGCCAGATCATCGACCTGATTCGCGGCAAGCCGGTCGATGAGGCCATGACCATTCTGAGTTTCTGCTCCAGGCATGTGGCCAAGATTGTAGAAAAAACACTGCGCTCGGCTATTGCCAACGCGACCAACAAAGATACCGAGAATCCAGTGGACCCCGAGGGACTGGTGGTCAAGAGGATTTTTGCCGACGAGGGGCGGGATCTGAAGCGCATCATGCCGCGGGCACGCGGCTCGGCGGATCGCATTAAGAAGCGTCAGAGCCACCTCACGGTGGTGGTGGGCGACTGAACCAACGAAGCGAGTTATCCGTTCCACAGAGTTTTCTGCCTCTGCAGCCAAACTCAATTTCAGGGAGATTTTTTTTGGGCCAAAAGACGCATCCCTACGGCTTCAGGCTCGGCGTGATCAAAGGTTGGCGATCCAACTGGTTTGCCGAGAAAGATTTTGCCGTCCTGCTGAAGGAGGATTTGATGCTGCGGCGCTACATCCGGCAGCGTTTGCAGCGGGCCGGGGTGTCGCGTATCATCATCGAACGCCATCCCAAACGGGTGACCATTGAGGTGTTCACTGCCCGTCCTGGCATCGCCATCGGCCGCCGGGGCGCCGAGGTCGACAAGTTGCGGGACGAACTCAAGCAGATCACCGGCAAGGATGTGTCCCTCAATATTCAGGAAATCAAAAAGCCTGAGTTGGACGCTCAGTTGGTGGCCGATAATCTGGCCAGACAGCTGGAGCAGCGGGTGGCGTTCCGCCGCGCCATGAAGAAGTCGGTCGCTTCCTCGATGCGTATGGGTGCCGAAGGGATCCGCATCGTTTGCTGCGGCCGGATCGGCGGCAACGAAATGGCCCGCCGTGAAAGGTCTGAGCCAGCCGGACGGGTGCCGCTGCACACTTTGCGCGCCGATATCGATTACGCGACTTCGACGGCCTTTACAATCTCCGGGACCGTCGGGGTCAAGGTATGGATCTGCCACGGCGAAGTGGTGGACGCTGCCACCGCGGCTGTGCGCGCCTCCTGATTATTGCCGAGGAATTTTAAGCGATGTTGATGCCCAAGAAGACCAAGTGGAGAAAACAGTCCCGGGGCCGCATGCGCGGGCACACCAAGGGGGGAGACATGGTCTCCTTTGGTGAGTTCGGGCTCAAGGCCATCGAGCCGGGCTGGGTCACCAATAGGCAGATCGAGGCAGCGCGCATTGCCATCAGCCGCGCTATGAGCCGCTCAGGGAAGATGTGGATCCGTCTTTTTCCCGATAAGCCGATAACCAAGAAGCCCGCCGAAACCCGCATGGGTAAGGGCAAGGGCGTTCCCGAAGGGTGGGTGGCGGTTGTTAAACCAGGCCGGGTGATGTTTGAACTCTCGGGTGTCCCCGAGGATATGGCCCGTGAGGCGCTGCGATTGGCCAGCCATAAGTTACCCATCAAGACCAAGTTTGTAGAGCGATTGGGAGGAACATGAAAGTCGTCGAGTTGCGCGAAATGAGCGCCGAGGATTTGCACCGCAAGGTCGATGAGCTGCACGAAGAGCGGTTCAACCTGCGCTTCCAGCAGACCTTGGGCCAGTTGACCAGTCCCATTCGCCTGCGCCAACTTAGGCGCGATACTGCGCGCGTCCACACGGTGCTGCGGGAGCGCGGTGCCAGCGCTTCAACATCAAAGATCGAGGGCGACAAGGTTTGAGCTATGAGTGAGCATGTTACGGGTCGGCGCAGTGTCGAAGGCCGGGTTCTCAAGGCCAACAACGAGACGACGCGGGTTGTCTCCATCGAGCAGTTGATTCCCCACCGCCTCTACGGCCGTTTTCTCAAGCGGACAGTAAAAGTGGTGGCCCACGACCAGCAAAATGCCTCCAAGGTGGGTGATCTGGTGCGGCTGCAGGAGTGCCGGCCTATGAGCCGGACCAAGCGGTGGCGTCTGATTGCTATCCTGGCAAAGAGCAGCGAGTGAGAGAGAGCGACAGCCAGTCATGATTAGAGTATACACGGTAGTCAAAATGGCCGATAACGCCGGGGCACGGCGCGCGCGCTGTATCCGGGTGCTCGGCGGTTCCAAGCGGCAGTACGCGAGTGTGGGAGATCTGATCGTGGTGGCGGTACACGATGTGATCCCCAACGGTCCGCTCAAAGAGGGCCAAGTGGCAAGGGCGGTGGTGGTGCGCACCAAGAAGGAGTACCGGCGGCCGGATGGATCCTATATCCGTTTCGATGAAAACGCTGCGGTCTTGGTCGACAACAACAACGAGCCCATGGGAACCCGCATCTTCGGGCCGGTGGCCCGTGAACTGCGCGACAAGCAGTTCATGCGCATCGTCTCCTTGGCTCCCGAAGTAGTCTGAGAGGGTGCAGATGAACATTCGCAAGGGTGATTTGGTGCAGGTGATCAGTGGCAATGACAAGGGCAAGCGCGGCAAGGTGCTCGGCGTTGCTAGAGAAAAGAACCGGGCCATTGTCGAAGGCATCCGGATGATGAAACGCCATACGCGCCCCACTCAGCGGGATCCGCAAGGTGGCATCGTCGAGCGCGAGGCGACCATCCATATCTCTAATTTGATGGTCATCTGTCCCAAGACCGACAAGCCGACGCGAGTTGGCAAGAAGAAGATGGAAAACGGCAAATACGTGCGCACCTCAGTGCGCAGTGGCGAAATGATTGATTCCAAGTGAGTTGGGGTTCATGGCCAGATTGAACGATCAGTACCGAGAGAGTGTTGTCCCCGCGTTGCGCGAGCGTTTCGGTTACTCCAATCCCATGGAGGTGCCGCGCCTCGAGAAAATCGTGGTGAACATGGGGGTGGGAGAGGCCGTCCAGGAGCCCAAGGCGATGGACGGAGCCGTGGCAGATCTGACGGCGATTACTGGCCAGAAGCCCGCGTTGCGCCGCTCCAAGACGGCGATCTCGAACTTTAAACTCCGCGAGTCGATTCCCATCGGCTGCATGGTCACGTTGCGACGCAATCGGATGTTTGAGTTCCTGGATCGCCTGGTGAACTTTTCCCTGCCGCAGGTGCGGGATTTTCGCGGCGTGCCGGTCAAGGGTTTCGACGGACGCGGCAATTACAATATGGGTGTCAAAGAGCAGCTCATTTTCCCGGAAATCGACTATGACAAGGTCGACCAGATCCGGGGCATGAATATCACGTTTGTCACGTCGGCCAAGACCGACGAAGAGGCCAGGGAGTTGCTGCGGCTCCTGGGGATGCCTTTCAGCAACTGATGCGGAGAAATAGATGGCTAAAAAGTGCCTGATCATCAAAGCCTCGCGCGAACCAAAATTCAAGGTGCGCAAGTACACGCGTTGTATGCGTTGCGGGCGGCCCCGTGGGGTATACCGGAAATTCGGCCTCTGCCGGATTTGTTTCCGCGACCTGGCGCTCCAGGGGGAGATCCCCGGGGTGACCAAGGCCAGCTGGTAAAGGCAGGGAGACCCGAATTATGAGTATGACTGATCCCATCGCCGATATGCTCACCCGCATCCGCAACGCCTGCCAGGCCCGCCACAAGAAGGTCGACGTGCCGGCATCCGGGGTGAAGCGGGAGATTGCACGTATCATGGCTGAGCAGCGTTTCATCGATAATTTTGCCTACTTTGAAGACGGGAAGCAGGGGCAATTGCGGCTCTACCTGCGCTATGACGAGCGCAGCCACAGCCTCATCCGCGGGCTGCGGCGTATCAGCAAGCCAGGTCTGCGCCAGTACACCGCCAAGGATAAGATTCCGCGGGTGCTGCGCGGCCTGGGAATCGCCATCATCTCCACCTCGCGGGGTTTGATGACCGACCGGGAGGCCCGGAGGGCCGGTATTGGCGGCGAGGTCCTCTGCAAAGTCTGGTAGTTAACCGGGAGAGTAATACGTGTCTCGCATAGGATTGTTGCCGATTGAACTCCCTCAGGGAGTGGAACTAGCTGCCCACGGGCAGGAAGTAAAGGTCAAAGGACCCAAAGGTGAATTGAGGGTGCCTTTCAATGTCAATCTCCTCGACCTACAGGTTGAGAGGCAGCAAGTGCGGATTCAACGCAAGGCGGACGATAAGTTCGCCCGCGCGGTGCACGGGTTGACGCGGTCACTCATCGCCAATGCGGTTACTGGGGTCACCCAGCGTTTTTCCAAGCGGCTGGACCTTTTTGGTGTCGGTTTCCGCGCCGAGGTCCAGGGCCGGCGACTGACCCTTTCCATCGGTTTTTCCCACACCGTGGTTTACGAGGCCCCCGAGGGTATTGAGTTGAGCACCGAGGCTGCGGTGCAGGGAGCCCAGGTGCGGATCGTGGTGCAGGGCATCGACAAGCAGCAGGTTGGACAGGCGGCCGCGGAGATCCGCGACAAGCGCAAACCCGATCCGTACAAGGGCAAGGGAATCCGCTACGAGAACGAAGTGATCCACTGGAAAGCGGGCAAGACCGCCTCCGCTTAAGCGAACGGATAGAGAAGGCAGAGGATGGCAGACAAGAATCGCCATAAAAAACAGGTAATCGAACGGCGTCGTTTCCGGATTCGCAAAAGAGTGAACGGCAGCCCGGCACGTCCCAGGTTGGTAGTGCATCGGAGCCTGCGCAATATCGAGGCGCAGATCATCGACGACAGCGTTGGGCACTCGCTTGTTGGCCTTTCCACACGGGCCAAGGAATTACGCGGGGAATTCAGCAACCGCACCGAGCAGGGGCGCGTGCTGGGCAAGCTCTTGGCCGCCAGGGCGGTTGAGAAGGGCATCCACCAGGTGGTCTTCGACAGGGCTGGGTCTCTGTACCACGGCATCATCAAGGCGGTGGCCGAGGGCGCCCGTGAGGGCGGATTGAATTTCTAGAGGAGAAGATTTTAGGTGGCCAAGAAGATCGATCAAGGTACTTCGGAACTCAGTGAGGCGGTGGTACAGAACAGCATCCGGCGTGTCTCCCATGTGCGCAAGGGCGGGCGCCGCTTCAGCTTCACTGCTCTAGTAGTAGTGGGTGACCGTCGTGGTCGTGTAGGCATTGGCACGGGCAAGGCAGGCGAGGTGGCCGAGGCCATCCGCAAGGGTACCGAGGCTGCAAAGAAGAATCTCGTCGAGGTGCCGCTGATGGGTGCCACCATCCCGCATGAAGTTATTGGCAAGTTTGGGGCGGCGCAGGTGTTGCTCAAGCCGGCGTCTCCGGGAACCGGGGTTATCGCCAGTGGTGGGATCCGCATCTTGCTCGAATTGGCGGGAATTCACGATATCCTGACAAAGTCATTGGGATCAAGCAATTCCCAGAACAGCGTCAAGGCCGCCCTCCAGGGGATCACGCAGTTGCGCAGCCCCGAGATGGTTGCCAAACTGCGGGGTGTGGACCTGGCGACGTTGCGCGGCTGAGGAGGAGTATAGATGAAATTAGCCATAGTTCAATGCCGCAGCGCTATCGGTAAGTCTAGGGGACAGCAGGAAACCGTCAGGGCTTTGGGTATCCGGCGCCTGAATCAGCCAGTGGTGCACGAAGATTCGCCGCAGATCCGCGGCATGATCCGCAAGGTGTCGCACCTGCTGCGGGTGCGCGAGATCGAAAACTGAACAAGGAGGCGCAGGGGAGATCATGCGTTTAGGTCAGATAAAGCAACCCCCAGGGGCTCACCGGGACCGGAAGCGTTTGGGCCAGGGGACGGGGTCGGGGACAGGTAAGACGGCGGGCCGGGGCCACAAGGGGCAGCGCGCCCGCTCCGGTGGGCCACGTGGCCGCCGCAACGGCTTCGAAGGTGGCCAGATGCCCTTGCATCGCCGCCTCCCCAAAATCGGGTTCACCAACCCCTTCCGGAAGACCTATCAGGTGGTTAACCTCGGCGACATCGAGGAGAAGGGTCTGGAAGGCATGGTTGGCCCCGAAGAGCTGAGAAAGGCCGGCCTCATCCGCAAAGCAACCCTGCCGGTCAAGATCCTGGGCGAAGGAGAATTGAAACGCAGCCTCACCCTTAAAGCCCACAAGTTTTCCCAGTCGGCTCAGGACAAGATTGTCCAGGCCGGTGGCAAGGCTGAGGTGATCTGAGGTGCTGCAGAGCTTCCAAAACTGTTTCAAGATACCGGATCTCCGCCGCCGCATCCTTTATACCTGCGCGCTGCTGGTAGTCTACCGCATCGGCGGTCAGATCACCATTCCGGGTATCGATCCACGCGTCCTGCAGGAGTTCTTCTCAGGCTCGGGGAACACGCTGTTCGGGCTTTACGACATGTTCGTGGGCGGGGCCTTTACCCGGGCTACGGTTTTTGCCCTGGGGATCATGCCTTATATCAGCGCCTCAATTATATTGCAACTGTTAGGCGCGGTGATTCCCTTCTTCCAGAAACTGCAGCGCGAGGGGGAAGAAGGCCGGCGCAAAATCATCCAGTACACCCGCTATGGAACCGTCTTTCTGGCAGTCGGCCAGTCTTTTGGCGTCAGCGTATTTTTGGAGACCATCCGCGCCCCGATGTCGGGCGTGAGTGCGGTCGGCGATCCAGGCTGGCCTTTCCGACTGATGACGATGCTGACCATTACCACCGGCACGGTTTTCATTATGTGGCTGGGTGAGCAGATCACTGAGCGCGGTATCGGCAACGGCCAGTCGCTGATCATCTTCATCGGTATCGTCGCCGAGTTGCCCTATGCCATCAAGAGTGAGTGGGCAAACTACCTGATCAACCGTGGAGCGGGCAAGAATCTTATTGAGGAACTGATTCTGATCGCGCTGATGTTCCTTATGGTTGCCTTTGTCATCCTGCTGACCCAGGGACAGCGCAAAATCCCGGTGCAGTACGCCAAACGAGTGGTCGGCCGGCGGGTCTACGGCGGGCAGACGACCCACATCCCCCTGCGCATCAATGCCGCCGGGGTGATTCCGATCATTTTTGCCCAGTCCATTATGTTTATCCCTCAGACGGCGACCAGTTTCTTTCCAGACAACAGCTTTATGCAGACCCTGGGCAGTTTCTTCTCAACAGAGTCATTTGTCTACTGGATCCTCTACGGGCTTATGATTGTGTTCTTCGCCTACTTCTACACCGCCATCGTGATGGATCCCAACCAGGTGGCCGACACCATGAAGAAACACGGGGGTTTCATCCCTGGGGTGCGGCCCGGCAAGAAGACGGCGCAGTTTATCGACGGCATTATGACCCGTATCACCCTGCCGGGCTCCTTTGCGCTGGCAGCGGTGGCGATCTTTCCCTTCTTCGTTTCTCAGGAGTTCAACGTTTCGCCCTCATTCGCGCAGTTCTTTGGCGGCACCGGTTTGCTGATCGTCGTCGGTGTGGCCCTCGATACCCTGCAGCAACTGGAATCGCAGCTGCTCACCCGGCATTATGAAGGTTTCATGAAGAAGGGGCGGATCCAAGGGCGTCGTACGTCCTAGGGCATCCACCGCAAGGAGGTCAGTGTGAAGGTCAGAGCATCCATAGGTAAGCGCTGTTCAGAATGCAAGATCATCCGCCGTCACGGGGTTTTGCGGGTAATCTGCAAGCGCAACCCGCGGCACAAACAACGTCAAGGTTAGGAGGAACCCAATGGCACGCATCGCCGGAGTGGATCTCCCCCGGGAGAAGCGCATCGCCGTCGGGCTCACCTATATCTTCGGCATAGGTCAGTCCACGGCGATCAAGATTCTCGAACAGGCAGGGGTCGATCCCAATATCCGTGTCCAGGCGCTCAGTGACGAGCAGGTCGTCCAGCTGCGCGGCATCATCGAGAACCGCTTGAAGGTCGAGGGGACTCTGCGCAGTGAAGTGAGTATGAATATCAAGCGGCTGATGGATATCGGCTGCTTCAGGGGGTGGCGTCACCGCCGCGGATTACCGGCGCGTGGCCAGCGCACTCGCACCAATGCACGTACCCGCAAGGGACCGCGCAAGGCCGTGGCCGGCAAGAAAAGGCCGCCTTCACCGAAGTAAGCATCTGCTTTAACACTTTGCCAAAGGAAGAGCCCTTTGCCACCTGAGAATGAGAGAACGCGTCGCCGGCGCAAGAAGGCCAAACAAGTAGAGGCGGTGGGCATAGCCCATATCTTGTCCAGCTTCAACAACACCATCGTTACCCTGACCGACCGGCAGGGCAACGTGCTTTCGTGGGCCACTCCCGGCAAGATGAGCATCAAGGGGAGCCGGAAGTCAACGCCCTTTGCCGGCCAATTGGCCGCCGAAAGGGCCGCCAAGGATGCCATCAGCATGGGGCTGAGGCGGGTCGAGGTCTGGGTAAAGGGTCCGGGTGTGGGCCGCGATTCTGCTATTCGCGCGCTACAGAACGCCGGCTTGGAAATCTCGGCCATCCGCGATGTCACCCCCATTCCTCACAATGGCTGCCGGCCTCCCAAGCGCCGCCGGGTCTGAGAAGGGAAGAACAAGATGAGCAGATATGTGGGGCCCAATTGCCGGTTTTGCCGTCGAGAAGGGGCCAAGTTGTTTCTCAAAGGCGAGCGGTGCAACCTGGAAAAATGCGCCTTTGAACGGCGCAGCTATGCCCCCGGCCAGCACGGCCAGGGCATGCGCCGCAAACACTCGGATTACAGTGTGCAGTTGCGCGCCAAGCAGAAATTGTCGCGGATTTATGGATTGCGCGAAGGTCAGTTCAGGAAGTATTACCAAGAGGCTACCCGTGTTCCCGGTGTCAGCGGTGAGAATCTATTGCGGCTGCTGGAAGGGCGCCTTGATAATATCGTCTTCAGGCTCGGCATGGCACCCTCGCGCAAGGCGGCCCGGCAGTTGGTCCGGCACAACCATTTCACGGTCAACGGGCGCAAGGTCAATATCGCCTCGTTCCTGACCAAACCGGGCGATGTGGTGCAGGTGGCCGAGCATAGCAAGCAACTCGAAGTCATCCACGAGTCCATGCGGCGCTCCAGGGAATCACTGCCCTGGCTTTTGGTGGACAAGGTCAATCTCCAGGGAACGGTGCTGGAGAAGCCGAGCCGGGATAATATCCCGACCGTGGCGGATGAGCAGTTGGTGATCGAGTTCTACTCGCGGGCCTGATCCCGCGTCTGACCTCCAATCCGGAATTTCAGGGAGTCGCTATGAAGTTAGACGGCCTCCAGATGCCCAGGCTGGTCGAGATCGACAAGGACTCGCTGAGCGAGACCTATGGTAAGTTCCTGGTGCAACCGCTCGAACGGGGTTTTGGCATGACCGTGGGGCATGCCCTGCGTCGGGTGTTGCTCTCGGCCATCCAGGGTGCCGCTATCAAGCGGGTGAATATCGAAGGCGTGCAGCACGAGTTCTCGGTGGTCAAGGGGATGCGCGAGGATGTCCCCGAGCTCATCCTCAACCTCAAGGAGGTGGCCCTGCGCTACCATGGGGAAGAGGACCGGATCTTGAGAGTGGAAGCCACGGGCGCTGGGGTGCTGCTGGCCAAGCAACTGGCCGTTGAACCCAGTGTTGAGGTGATGAACCCGGACCTGCACCTGGCCACCCTGGGTGCCAATGCCCATTTCAAGATGGAATTTACGGTGGGCAAGGGGCGCGGCTATGTCTTTTCCGAGGAGAACAAGACCCCGGATCAGCCCATTGGCACGATACCCTTAGACGCCAATTTTTCGCCGGTGCTCAAGGTGAAGTACGAGGTTGAGAATGCCCGTGTCGGCCGGCGCACCGATTATGACAAACTCACCATAGAAGTGTGGACCGACGGCTCGCTTAAGCCCGAGGAGGCCGTCGCCCAGGCCGCCCACATCCTCAACGAGCACCTCAACCTCTTCATCAACTTCGAGGAGGAGCCGGCGCAGGTCGAGGAAAAGCGGGTCGACGAGGAGAGCAAGCGCATTGCCCGGCTGCTGGCCATGCCGGTGGATGAACTGGAGCTCTCGGTGCGTTCTGCCAATTGCCTGCGGGCAGCGGGCATTGGCCACCTGCGCGATTTGGTCTCGCATAGTGAAGGTGAGATGCTCAAGTTCCGCAATTTCGGCCGCAAATCCCTCACTGAGCTGGGAGAAATTCTCCAGAAGCTCGACCTGCGCTGGGGTATGGACATCTCGATGTACGAACACCTCAACATCGAGGAAGAGGTCCCCGCACCCGTCAACGAGGAATTCTGATTTACTGAGGAAGCCTGGACAATGAGACACGGTAAAAAAGTCGCCAAATTAGGGCGCACCTACGACCACCGCAAACACATGATGGCCAACATGGTCACCTCGTTCTTTGCACACGAGGCCATCCAGACCACCGAAGCCCGGGCCAAGGAGCTGCGCCGCGAAGCGGATCACGTGATCTCCTTTGCCAAGCGCGGCGACCTGCACGCCCGGCGTCAGGTGCTGCGCCTGATCGCCGACAAAAAGGTGGTGGCCAAGATCTTCACCGAGATCGCCCCGCGGTACACCAACCGCCAGGGGGGCTATACCCGCATCGTCAAGTTGGGCTACCGCCGCGGCGACTGCGCCTCCATCTGCCTCATTGAGCTGGTCGACCGGCCGGCCAAGGAGGGGCGGAGCGCAGCCGCTAAGGGCGAAGGGGCCGCCGATCAGGAAAAGGAAGGCGCAGCGGGGGACAAAAGCTAAACGCCTTTTGACAGGATTCAGGCGGGACGAGAGGTAATTTCTCGTCCCGTTTTTTTTTGCGAAAGTGAGATCTATGAAACGAGGCGATTTGTTTGTGGCGGAGGTGGTGGGGTTGTCTCCGCAGGGGGAGGGCATCGCCTATGTCGAAGGGCGGGCAGTGCTTGTGCCGCGGGCGGTGCCGGGAGACCGAATCGAGGCCCGGGTAAAGGGGAAGTACAAAGGACGCCTGCTGGCCATGCCCGAGCAATTCCTGGAGTCCACTGTCAGTCGCCAGCCGGCCCCCTGCCAGCATTTCGGCCGCTGCGGCGGGTGCCGTTGGCAAGATCTGCCCTATGTAGATCAACTGCGCTTCAAGGAGGGCCTAGTGCGCAGCGCCCTGGAAGAACGCGGAGTGAACGCCGGGGAGTTCCTGCCGGTGCTGGCCAGTCCCAAGCCCCTGTTCTACCGCAATAAGATGGAGTTTTCTTTTGCTACCGACCCCGCCGGGAGCCTGGTGCTGGGCCTGCATCTGCGCGGGTCTTTTGACCGGGTGTTCGACGTGGAGGAATGCCACCTACAGTCAACGCTTTCCAACCGCATCATCCGGGCGGTGCGTCAACACGCGGGCCGGGCCGGGCTGCCCGCCTACAATCTGAAGACCCATGACGGACTGCTGCGTTTTCTCGTCATCCGGCAGGCGGTGAGGAGAGAAGAGACCCTGGTGGATCTAGTGGTGGCCCAGTACCCACACGCGGAGGTAGATGCCTTGATCGCCGGGGTGCTTGAGGAGGTGCCGGAAATCACCACCTTCGTCCTCACCCGGCACAGCGGCAAGGCCCAGGTGGCCGTCGGGCAGGCCCAGTGGGTGATCAAAGGCAGGGGATGGATCGAGGAGGAGTGCGGGGGATTGGTCTTTGCCATTTCGCCGCGTTCATTCTTTCAGACCAACCCGCATCAGGCCGAGCAGCTCTACGCCTTGGCCTGCCGGATGGGGGGCGATTTGCAGGGCCTGTCGGTGTTGGACCTGTACTGCGGTACCGGCAGCCTGAGTTTGCACCTGGCGCGCACAGCCGGCGCGGTGCTGGGGGTGGAAGTAGTGGCCGAAGCGATAGCGGATGCCCGCGGCAATGCGCAGCGCAACGGCATCGCCAACTGCGAGTTTGAAGCCGGACCGGCCGAAGAAGTGCTGCCGCGCCTGCAGCGCGAGGGCAGGCGTTTCGACCGGATCTTCGCCGATCCCCCCAGGGCCGGCCTGCACCGCAAGGTGCTGGAGGCGTTGGGGGTACTGCAGGCCCCGCAAGTGGTGTACCTCTCCTGCAATCCGCTCTCGCTGGCCGAGGACCTGGCTGGTCTGCAGGCAATGGGGTACCGGGTCGCTGCAGTACAGCCAGTGGACATGTTCCCCCAGACCCCGCATTGCGAGGCGGTCTCCTTGCTGATATTGGGGGGGTGAAGCCAAAAATTTGCCAACGCCGTCGCGATACCCAGAGGTGGCGGCCGCTGGGTCGGACTCAGGCTTTGGCGGGGGGTGGGGTCTGGGGCGGACGGGGACGGGAGGCGTGTTCGCGCTCGGCAGCTTGGCTCTGGGTTTCGAGATAGCCGTAGAGCTGGCTTAGCTTGCTGTGCACGGTTCTCAGGTGCTCGTTGTCTTTGATGTTCTTGATGTACCGCCAGGGAACAATGTCGTCTTCCTTGAGCGGAATGGCCTGCGGGTCGTAAGCGAACTGAAGGCCGTGCTGCAGGACTTGATTTTTCGGATTCACCTGATTCAAATGGGTGCGGGCGATCTGGGCCAGGACCGAAACCTTGAAAGGCAATTCGGGTTTGAACTGCTTCACTGCTTCCGGGAAGTGGAGCTTGGGGTACAGGGTCAGGTGGAGGATATGCTGGCGCATCTCCTCGAAAATCTCGGGCCAAGGCTCACTGGAATAGTCGGTGTTCTCATCGATGACCGGGCATTTTTCTTGTAGAACGAAGGAGAGAAATTCGGCGCTGCTCTCGATGAGTAGACCGCCGGTACTGAAGTTGACCAGGGGCACTTCCAGCCCGCTTTCGGGCCGGATGAAACCCAGGGGTTTGACCACCTCGTTCTGAGTCCGCGCCTCGACGATCTCGAGGAGAAATTCGTAGTACTTCGCTTCGTGGGAGAATCGCCCGATGATCTTTTCTCCCTCGTGCAGCGCGTAGAGGCTGTCCTGCCCCTTCTTGCCGCCTACGGAGATCCGGACTGGTTTTTTCAGGTAGAGCACATCGCGCAGGGATTCCATTTCCAAGGCCAGGATATTGACCTCTCCTAACACGAGTTCGATGTCAGGTTTGCGCAACATTCCGGTGCTGGGGGGGCAGACAATCTTGGACAGGCTGATGAAACGATCGTGGGGTTGCTTGTTGAGCATGATGGCGCGGAATTCGGCAATCGCCTCCCGGGTGGAAAAAGAGGGTCGCCCCGACTCGGGCTTGAGGAAGGGGGTGGTGGTCAGGTCGGTGAGCATCTGGACCGCCGCGCCCTGGGTGGGGTAGGTGTGGTTCGTCGTCCGGGCAAAAAGATCGAAAGTGATGTGTGAGGTCGTCGGTACTCTGGTATCGCCGTAGTTCCTCATGGTATAGCGGAGGAACTGGCGTTTTTCCTGCTTTCTGACCGAGCCGATAGGGATGAGCTTGTAGGCTGCCTGGGCGTGGAAATCGAGGGTTTCGACGATTTCTGGAAGCAGGCGAAAGCGCCCGAGAATGCGGCACTCGATGCGATGGGGAACACGCCGGTGATAGAAATGCAGGGAAACGGTTTTGGCGGACATGTTTTGATCGGTGGCGAGCTTCAGATTTTCGGGGGTGGTAATGTAGAGATGGGGGCCTTCGGAATAGAGTTTCTTAGCGCGCCGCAGGAGGAACGACTTACCGAGGTCCTCCACTCCTCCATCGGCCGTCCCCTTGTGGTGATAGACAAGGGCGGAGGGGGGACTGAACTCGATCAGGCGCTCGATCTCTATCTTGGGATCGAATCCCGGATCGCCGGATCTTCTTTTGCCAAAAAAAAAATCGAACATCAGGCGGTTACCAAAAGTGTGGGGCGCTGGAGTGGACGCTTCAAATTAGCTTATTTTATATAAATAACTATGAGCGATACGTCAAGGGAAAAAGTGGACAGGTAGTATAATAAGTGCTTTTTCTTCTCACTGTTATGCGTGTGAAAGCAGGGGAATGTGAGCGCCGATAACAAGCCGGTAGCGAGGGTGCTGGTGGTGTTGCCCGAATCGGCCCCCACCAAGGAGCTAGTCGCTTTCCTGGAACACCAGGGTTTCGAGGTGATGTGGGTGAGGGAGGGGCAGATTGGCTACGAGATCATCGACAGCGAGGCCCCGGATGCTCTGATCGCCGACCTGCGGGACAGTCGCATCGATGGACTGCGCCTATTACAGGTGGCGCGCCAGCGCAATTCGGAGATCTGCGCCATCCTGGTGGGCGGCCCGGCGGAGATCGAGCTGGGAGTGGAAGCCATGCGTATGGGGGCCTACGACTTCCAGGTTCAGCCGCTGAACCTGGCCAAGATCCGGGTGGTACTGGATCGGGGAATTTCCCACCAGCGCCTGGTGGGCGAGGTCAGCAACCTGCAGCGCCGGCTGGACGAGCGCTACCGTATGGGAGGCATTGCGCGCCGTTCCTCCCGCTGGCAGCGGATCTACAGCCAGATTGAGCAGGTGGCCAAGTCCAAGGCCAGCGTGCTGATCACCGGTGAGACCGGGACCGGCAAGGGGGAGGTGGCCAAGGCCATCCACCAGCAGAGCCGTCGGCGGGAAAACCCCTTTGTCGAGATCAACTGTGGGGCGCTGCCCGAAGGCATCGTGGAAAGCGAATTGTTTGGCCACGAGAAGGGTGCCTTCACCGGGGCGGCGACGGCGCGCAAGGGACGCTTTGACCTTGCCGATCAGGGAACATTATTCCTCGATGAGGTGGGTGACCTGCCTCTGGCCACCCAGGTCAAACTGCTGCGGGGCATCCAGAGCGGCGAATTCGAGCGAGTGGGGGGGAGCCAGACCCGCAAGGTGGATGTGCGGATCATCGCCGCCACCAACCGCAATCTGGAGGAGATGGTGGAGCAGGGAACCTATAGGGCGGATCTCTTCTATCGGCTCAAGGTGGTCGCCATCGAGGTGCCGCCGCTGCGCGAGTGCCGGGAAGACATCCCGATGTTGGTGGATGTCTTCACCCACCAGTTCTCCCGCGAAAACGGGGTGCAGCTCACCGGAGTGGCCCCCGAAGCCCTCGATGTGATGATGGCCTACGAGTGGCCAGGCAATGTGCGGGAACTGAAGAACTGCATCGAGGGCATGGTGGTCATGGGCCCGCGCCAGGGCTCACTCAAGGTGGGCGACATCCCGCGCCATATCCGCAAGAAGGCACCGGAGGTTTCTGGGCTTTTATTCCGGCCCGGCATGAGCCTGGAGGAGATGGAGAAGGTGGCCATTGAGGAAACCCTGAAGGTGGTCAACCACGACCGTCGGCAGGCGGCCAGGCTGCTGGGTATAGGTCTGAGCACGCTTTACCGCAAAGAAAAGCAATACGGGTTGCGGCCGGCGGACTGAGGCCTTCAGCGGCGGCGGCTGTAGAACTCCTTGATCAGCTGGTTGAGCGTTTCCTGGGGCATGAGCAGCGCTGCGGGCCCGACGGTGAATTCGCGCTCTTCGACGAGCCGCAGGCCGTGGCCGTAGTCGGCCAGCAGTTCGCGGCACAGTTCTTCGGGTAAGAGCTTCCTGTCCAGGGCCAGTTGCCACAGCTCCCTGAGGGTCTCGGGGGGAAAATGCAGCTGGATGCCGTGCGACTGGAAAAATCCTTCGCTGAAGCGCTGGAGGGAGTGGTGGAAGAGCAGTTCCTGCAGACTGCCTGCGGGGTCTTCTACCACCCCGGCGCTCACCGTCAGGGCCTTGATGTCCACCGAAGGCAGCTTGCGTTCGAAGTGCAGCAGTACCTTCTCGATGACACTGACCAGGGCCCTGGCCCCGGTGTGTTCCTCCCCGGCCCGCCTGGCCAGCAATTGCAGGGCCTCGTCGGCGAATTGCAGGTCGATGCCGTAGGCGCGAAAGTCGCGTTTCTTGGCGAGGATAACACTGTTCTTGGGGTTGCGCAGGATCTGGAGCAGATCCTGCCAGCCCAGTTCGTTGAGTACGGCGACCACCGGCAGGCGGCCGATGAATTCGGACTCAAAGCCGTACTCAATGAGATCCTCGGCGCGCACCTGGGTGGCCAACCGGTCCCCGGCGGGTTCGGATTGGGGCTGGGAGGGCGTATGGAATCCCATCTGGCCGCGGTTGAGCCGTCTGCCGATGATCTCCTCCAGGCCGGAGAAGGCGCCACTGACCACAAAGAGGATATGGCGGGTATTGATCTTGCGCCGTTCGGCCTTGCCAGTGCGCTGTATCTGTAAGACGGATTCCATCTGCGAGGCGATGTCGTGGGGGGAGCGCAAGTCGACCTCGGTCTCCTCCATCAGTTTGAGCAGGTTGCGCTGGACCCCGGAACGGGAGACATCGGGGCCGAAGCTGTTGCGCGAGGCAGCGATCTTGTCGATTTCGTCGATATAGATCACCCCGTACTGGGCTTTCTCGATGTCGCCCCCGGCTTCGCGCACCAGTTCGCGCACCAGGTCCTCCACGTCGCCGCCCACGTACCCGGTTTCGCTGAACTTGGTGGCGTCGGCCTTGACAAAGGGCACCCCCAGTCGGCGGGCGATGAGCTTAATCAAATAAGTCTTCCCCACGCCGGTGGGGCCGATCATCAGCACATTGTTCTTGATGTTGCCAACTACTTCCTCCTCCTCGTCTGGGGGGAGCCTGAGCCGATTGAAGTGGGTGCAGAATTTGGTGGCGAGGATGGCCTTGGCTTCGTCCTGCCTGATCACATACTGGTCCAGATAGGCGATCAGTTGTTCTGGTTTCAGGTCGAAGTCGTAGCCCTCTCGGTAGGCACCGGGCGTGCCCGTGGCGGCAGGGCCGGCGGTCTGGGGCTGGGCCGGTGGTTCGGCGGCGGATTCGTATTGGCGGGCCAGGAACTGGCGCAATTTTTCGGGATCGAGGCCCATTTTTTCGGCGCGTATGTCCATAGGGGGAGGGTAGCAGAGGGGAGGAGGGGAATAGGCCGTGCGTCGAGAATATACTCGGCCTCAACCCCGTGGACAAGGTCCCATTCTGGGGACAAGGTCCGGTCATCGATCGGGACCAGCGCGATTGACACCGCCTGGGGCAAGATCTAGATTCTCTCGTTCACTTCAAACCCCAGCACCGGCAGCAGCAGCCGGCTAGGGAGGCGCAATGCTCCAGCGCACCGCAGCCCTCTGCACCGCGCTCTGTTGCTTGGTCATCGTCCTTGCGCCGGTTCGGGCCCAGTCGGCGCCGGCGCCCTATTCCGCGGCGGCTGACAAGCTCTTTAACAAGGGGCTCAGGTTTTACACCAAGGGCCAGTACCCCAAGGCGCGCGATGCCTTTGTGGATCTGGTCAAGCAGCCCCTCAATCAGCGTTCCAGTCCGGGCCAGTTCATGCTCGGCCGCACCCTGTTCCATCTGGGCGAGTACGAACGCGCCCTGCAGGTGGCCCAGCGGCTGGAACCCAAATTCCCCGACAGCCCCTTGGTCCCGGACGCCTGCCTGCTGGCCGGCGACTGCTGCTACGCCCTGCAGCGTTATGCCGAAGGGGCGCTGCTCTATGGCCGGGTGCTGGCCAACGACAAGGTTGCGCTCGAGCTCCGGGGGCAGGCTGCGGAACGCCTAGCCGGGATGGTGGGCAACGGATTGGTCGCCGGCCCGGCTATGGACCGGCTGCGGAGTCAGGTGGGAGAAGGGCTGCTGCGCGACGCCCTCGATTTTGGCGCGGTGCGCTGGTACCAGCGTCTGGGTTGGGAAGCGCAGGGCCGCGCCGCCCAGAAGGTCTACCGTCGCCAGCACATCGGCGGCGTGTTCATGCCGCTGCTGGCCGAAGGCAAAGCAGCGCCCGCCAAGCAGGAGTTGGCCGCGGTAGTGCCGATGGTCGTGCCCGTGCAGGTGGCCCAGGGGCAGGTGCCGCGCTTGGGCCTGCTCCTGCCCTTGTCGGGACCCAACATGCAACTGGGCCGGGAACTGCTGGAAGGGGCCCAGTTGGCCAACAGCGAACAGGGCAATCGCTTCGAACTGGTCCCTATGGATACGGGATTCGATTACGGCAATCTGCCCATCGCCGAAGGCCAAGACAGCGAACTGGTGCGCACGGCGCGCGCCATCCGCAGTTTGATCGCCGACGAAAGGGTGCTGGCGGTGGTGGGACCGGTGTTCAGCGCGCCGGCGGCGGTGGCGGCGGTCAGTGCCGAGGCGGCTGGCCTGCCCCTGGTTGTTCCCCTGGCTCAGCAGAGCGGGCTGGATTCTCTCGGGCACTACACCTTTCAGTTGCGCTCCACCCCAGAGGCTCAGGGGCGGGCCTTGGGTGAGTACGCGACCCTGGGTTTGGGGCTGAGGACGCTGGTAGTGCTGGCGCCACTAACCGATTACGGCTGGAATTTCGAGCGGGAATTCACCCGGGTGGCGCAGGCCAACGGGGCGCGGGTGGTGTACCGAGACTGGTACCTGCCCGACCAACAAAAGAATTTCAAGCGTGCATTCGCCGAGATCAGGCGGGTGGGACTGGCCCTCAAGCCGGCGGTGGTGGACAGTGCCGCCGCTGATTCGTTGGATACCCTGGAGACGCCGCAGGAGCCGGTGGTCGACTCCATCGACGGCATGGCGGTGGTGGTTGAGAGTTTTGAGGATGCCAAGACCATCGCCCCGCAGTTGCATTTTTATCAGGTGCGGTCGCAGATTCTTGGCAACGACATCTGGTACGACCCAGAAGCCCTGCGCCAGCTTTCGACGGGGGAGCGCCAGGATTTTCTGGGGTGCATGTTTGTCACCGGACGCGACGAAGGCACACCGGCCGCCAGGCAGTTCGTCGAGCAGTTCCGCCGCCAGTATGGCCAGCAGCCGGTCTACGCGGTTTATGGATACGATGCGGCCAGGCTGGTGATTGAGGGCTGGGAAAAGGGCAAGCGGGAGCGGGGCGCTTTGCGCGATTGGTTGGCCGGGTTGCAGGATTTTGCGGGTGCCGCAGGGCGGATCAGCTTTGCCCCGGGGCAGCGGACCAATACCGAGTTGGAGATGATGAAGATCAACCGGCGCGGCCAGATTGTTCCGGCCAGCCAGCCAGAGGAGCCGGATGAGCCCCCCCCTCAGGCACCCCAGGCGGAGCCGACCCCCGAGGAAGGAATGGCGCCTTCTCCGGGAAAGGGAGCGGGGCAGTGAGGTGCTTGCGCGAAGGGACTGAGTATTATACATTATCTTATTTTGTAATGAGATAAGTGTTGATACGGCCACCTACAAAGAAGGCCTTCGATGCCGACCTACGAATACCAGTGTCAGAAATGCGGCCATACCTTTGACGAATACCAGAGCATCAAAGCCGAACCCCTGCAGAAGTGCAATAAAAAGGGGTGCAGGGGCAAAGTGAAGCGCCTGATAGGCGGGGGGGGAGGCCTGCTTTTCAAGGGGTCCGGCTTCTACATCACCGACTACCGCAGCGAAGGGTACAAGAAGGCCGCCAAGGCCGGCGACGCCCCGGTTTCTAGCAGCAGCGGCAGCGAGAGCAAGAGTTCGCCCACCCCGGCAGCGCCGGCAGCGCCGGCAGCGACCACGTGAAGTGGATCGCTTGCGGGAACCCGGAAACCGGTTGGACGGTCTTAGCAATTTAAATATGAGAATCTTGCTGAGAACCCTATTGGGATTGGCCGGACTCTGCTGGGGGTTGGCCGGCTGCAGCGACCAAAATGCTGATCAACTCTTCTCCCAGGCCGAAATGGCCGCCGCCGATACCACCGCGCTGGACAAGGCGGTCAGTCAATTCAATACCTTCCTCGAACGCTACCCACAGGACGAACGAGCCCCCAAGGCCCTGGACAAACTCGCTCTCATTGCCCAGCGGCAAGGGAAGATGAAAGACGCCGTTGTGCTGTACGAGCGCCTGCTCAGCCAATACCCAAAGAGCCAGCATGCGGACGAGGCGCAGTTCATGATCGCCTTCATCTGCGAGGAATTCCTCGGCGACCTGGACAAGGCGCGCCAATCCTACCAGCGGGTCATCGAGCAGTACCCGACCTCGGAATTGGCCCTCAGCGCCCAGCACCTGCTTCCCAACGTGGGCCGTCCCCCCGAGGAATGGGTTAAGTTTCAGGACGCCCCCAGGGCTCCTTAGGCCCCATCCCGCAGTATTCTCCAGCTAGAGTTGCTGAGGAGGGCGATGCCTGGTTCCGGGGCGTGACGGCCTTCTTATCCCGGTCTTTTTCTCCCCTTTGGTATTCTGCGCTAGCGAGTGACAATGCGAGCTCCAGATATTCAGGCGATCAACGAGCGGGTCCAGCAGGAAAGTGTGCTGGTCGACCGAATCTTACAAGAGATGGACCGGGTCATTGTCGGCCAGCGTTATATGATCGAGCGCCTGCTCATCGGCCTGCTCTGTGGCGGGCATGTGTTGCTGGAGGGGGTGCCCGGACTGGCCAAGACCCTGACCGTGCGCACCCTGGCCCGCATCATTCAGGGGAGCTTCAAGCGTATCCAGTTCACCCCCGATCTCCTGCCCGCCGACCTGACCGGCACCCTGATCTACAACCAGCGTTCGGGTGAGTTCATCCCCAAAAAGGGGCCGATCTTCGCCAACCTGGTCCTGGCAGACGAGATCAACCGCGCCCCGGCCAAGGTGCAGAGCGCCCTGCTGGAAGCCATGCAGGAGCGCCAGGTGACCATAGGTGATGAGACGTATCCCCTGGGAGACCCCTTTCTGGTGATGGCCACTCAGAACCCCATCGAACAGGAGGGCACCTATCCCTTGCCCGAAGCGCAGGTGGACCGCTTTATGCTCAAGGTGAAGGTGGGCTACCCCAGCAAAGAAGAGGAGCGCCAGATCTTGGAGCGTATGGCCGACGAGCGCCCGATCGAAGTCGAAGCGGTGGCCGGTCTGGAGGAGATGTGCCGTCTGCGGCAGGCCCTCTCCCTGGTCTACATGGATGACAAAATCAAGAGCTATATCGTCGACCTGGTCCACGCTACCCGTTTTCCCGCTGCGGCGGGCCTGGAATCCCTGGTCGGTCTGATCGAATACGGGTCTTCGCCACGGGCCACCCTCTACCTGGCGCGGGCCGCCCGCGCCCATGCCTTTGTGCGCCGGCGCGGGTACGTGACGCCCGAGGACGTCAAGGCGGTGGGCGCCGACGTGTTGCGCCACCGCATCGCTGTCAGCTACGAGGCCGAGGCCGAGGAGATCGACTCCGAACATATCGTCCAGCAACTTTTTGACCATATCGAAGTGCCCTGAGCCGCCGTGATCCCCAAGGAGATCCTCAAGCAGGTCCACCGCATCGAGATCCAGACCCGCAGTCTGGTGGACACCCTTTTTGCCGGCGAGTATCACTCCGCCTTCAAGGGGCGGGGTATGGAATTTGCCGAGGTGCGCGAGTACCAACAGGGGGACGAGGTCCGCAACATCGATTGGAACGTCACCGCGCGGGCCGGCGTTCCTTTTGTTAAAGTCTTCGAGGAGGAGCGCGAACTGACGGTGATGCTGGCGGTGGACGCCAGCGCTTCGGGGAATTTTGGCTCTGGGAAACGAATGAAGGGTGAAGTGGGGGTGGAGTTGTCGGCCGTGCTGGCCTTTGCCGCCATCAAGAACAACGACCGGGTCGGCCTGCTGATCTTCACCGACGAGGCCGAGGTCTTTGTCCCTCCCAAGAAGGGCCGCCGGCACGTGCTGCGCGTCATCCGCGAGTTGCTCTATTTCCAACCGCGCAAGAAGGGGACTTCCCTGCGCGTCGCCCTCGAATACCTCGGCCGGCTGTTACACCGGCGCAGCGTGGTCTTCCTGATCTCCGATTTTCTCGACAGTGGATACGAACGGGCACTGCAGCTGGTGGGGCGCCGGCACGACCTGGTAGCCATCACTTTGAATGACCCGCGCGAAAGGCAGCTGCCGGCGGTGGGTTTTGTCTCGCTTTACGATGCCGAACGCGGGACCCAGACCCTGGTGGATACTGGCAGCCCCAAGCTGCGGCGCTACTTTGCCGCCCGCCGGCGCGAGGAAGATGCCAAGCGGGCCGAGTTCTTCCGCCAGCAGGGCATCGACGCCATCAGTATCGACATCTCTAGATCCTACATGGAGCCCCTCATCCAGTTCTTCCAGGCCCGGCTGCGGCGCAGCCGCTGAGACGGGCGCAAAACCAAGGAGAAGCCCCGGTGATCGAAGTACGGGAACTATCGAAGTACTACGGAGACGTGGCGGCGGTGGAGCAGATCTCCTTCAAGGCCGAAAAGGGCGAAATCCTCGGCTTTCTGGGCCCCAACGGCGCCGGCAAAACCACCACCATGCGTATGCTCACCTGCTACCTGCCCCCCACCTCGGGCTCGGCCAAGGTAGCCGGGTACGACGTGGTCGAGGAGTCGCTGGAGGCGCGCCGCCGCATCGGCTACCTGCCCGAATTGCCCCCCGTCTACGCCGACATGACGGTGCGGGGCTACCTGCGTTTCGTCGCCAAGATCAAGGGGGTGCCCAACGCCCAGCTCAACGGGCGCATCGACGATACCATGGAAAAGACCGGGGTCGCCCACGTGCAGAATTCGACCATCGGCCATCTGTCCAAGGGGTATAGGCAGCGGGTGGGCTTGGCCCAGGCCCTGGTGCACAATCCCGAGGTGCTCATCCTCGACGAGCCGACCGTGGGCCTGGACCCCAAGCAGATCATCGAAATCCGCCAGGTGATCAAGGGTTTGGGCGGGGAGCACACCATCATCCTCAGCACCCACATCCTTCCCGAGGTGAGCATGACCTGCGAGAAGGTGGTGATCATCAACCATGGGCGCATCGTCGGCGAGGGCACGCCTCAGAGCCTGATGGCCCAGCTGAAAGAGGGCGAGGTGCTGCGCGCGACCATTGCCGGCCCGCCTGAACAGGTGCAACAGCTCCTGCGCAGCGTCGACGGGGTGCTGGAGGTGGTCAGCGAGGCCGGGCGCACGGCCGATGAACTGATCTATATCATCACCGCCATCCCCGGCCACGATGTGCGCGATCTGGTGGCCCGGCGGGTGGTGGACAGCGGACTGGGGCTGCGCGAATTGCGCGCCCTCGAAATGACCCTCGAAGATATCTTCCTGAAGCTGGTGACTGAGGAGGTGAAGGCCTGATGCGCAATTTTCTCGCGATCTACACCAAGGAACTGCGCTCCTACTTTGTCTCGCCGGTGGCGTATGTCATTGCCGGGGTCTTTCTCTTCCTCTCGGGTTATTTGTTCCGCAATATCCTGATGCAGTTCAATTTCTGGTGCCTGCAGTTTGGGCAGCGGGCGCAGATGGGCGGGGAGATGCCCAGCCTCAACCTCAACGAGATGGTGGTCTCCCAGTTCTTTTCGGTGATGGATTTCATTTGGCTCTTGGTGGTCCCCATGCTGACCATGAGGCTGATCGCCGAAGAAAAGAAAAACGGCACCATCGAGCTGTTGATGACCTCGCCCATCTCCACCATCGAGATCCTGCTGGGCAAGTTCTTCGCCTGCCTGACCCTCTACACCATGATTGTCGCCCTGACCGGAATCTACTGCGTCATCCTGGCGATGTACGGCAGCCCGGACTGGGGCCCCATCTTCTCGGCCTATTTCGGCTACCTGCTCTTGGGTGGCACCTTCATCGGGGTGGGCCTGCTGGCCTCGTCCCTCACCGAGAACCAGATCGTGGCGGTACTGCTGGGCTTTGGTATGTTGCTGCTGCTGTGGCTGATCGACTGGTCGGCCAGCTTCGCCGGCCCCACTGCGGCCAAGATCCTCCAATACGTCTCGATTATCGAGCACCTCAAGGATTTTCAACGGGGGGTGATCGACACCAAGGACGTGGTCTTTTTTCTGAGCTTCATCTTCTTCACCCTGTTCATCACCAGCCGGGTGCTCGAGTCGCGCAGATGGAGGCGCTAGGATGAAGAGGTTCAGCGTACCGCTCAGCCTGGCCGGCGCGGCTCTGGCCCTGGCCGGTGGCCTGGCCTATCTGCTCGGCCCCGAGTCGGGCACCTTGGCCCTGGCCAATCTGGGGGCGGGCCTGGTGCTGGTGGTGCTGGCCGGGCTGTTCAATCCCGAGCTGTTCCGTCAGTACGGCCGCTGGCTGAACGCCTTCTGGGGCAGCCTGATGGTGTTGGGCATCGTGGTGATGGTCAACTTTCTCGGGACCCGCTACCACGAGCGTCTCGACCTGACCGCTGGCAAGTTACACAGCCTGGCCGACCTGACCATCGAGACCTTGCAGGGGCTGCCCTCCGAGGTGCGTGCCCTGGCCTTCATGGACCAGGGCAAGGACGAGGCCCTCGAGGGATTGCTCAAAGAGTACGCCAGTCACGGCAGCCAGTTCAGCTACGAATTCATCGATCCCGACCGCGATCCCGACCGCACCAAGGAGTACGGGGTGCGCAACTACAACACCTTGGTGCTGGAGAGCGGCCAAAAGCAGCAGAAGCTCACCGAACTCAACGAGAAGGAACTCACCAGTGCCCTGCTCAAGCTGGGCAGCGACAAGCAGGAAAAGGTGTACCTGAGTGTGGGCCACGGGGAGGGCGGCACCGAGGCCGGCGAGCAGGGCTACAGCCGGCTCAAGGGTCGGTTGCAGGAGTTCAATTATTCGGTGCAGGACTCCCTCTTCCTGGCCCGCAGCGGGATGGTGCCTGCCGACTGCGCCCTGTTGATGGTCCTCTCGCCGAAGACCCCCTTCTTGAGCAACGAGATCGAAGCGGTGCGCCGGTACCTCAAGGGCGGCGGGGCGGTCTTAATCCTGTTAGACCCACCCTACCAGACCGGCCTGGAGGGCTTGTTGGGTGAGTGGGGTGTCGAGATGGGCGACGATTTTGTCATCGACACCAGCGGGTTGGGCAGCCTCTTTGGCCTCGATTACACCAGCCCGGTCGCCGTGGAGTACGGAGACCATCCGGTCACTCGCAAGCATCGCGGGCTGATGACCTTCTTCGAGTTGTGCCGGTCAGTGCATTACACCGAGCGGCCTGGGCTCAACGGGGCCGACCTGGTCAAGACCAGCGAACAGGGCTGGGCCGAAACCGACCTCGGGGTGCTACAGGCCAAGGGCAACAAGACGGTGAAGATGGACGAGGGCGTGGACAAGCCCGGTCCCATTTCTCTGGCCGCGGCCGTCGATGCCGGCCAGGGCGGCGGCCGCTTGGTGGTCTTTGGCGACGCCGACTTTGCCAGCAACCGCTACTTTGACCTGCAGGGCAATGGCGATCTGACCCTCAACGCGGCCAGTTGGCTGGCTGAGGACGAACATCTCATTTCGATCCGGCCCCGCGAGCCGGGGTACAGCCCTATCGCCCTGACCGAGGGCCAGTCGGATTTTATCTTCTGGCTGACGGTGGTGCTCTATCCCCTAGCGGTGGCGGTGGCTGGCATCGCCGTGGTCTCGCGCAAGGGGCGGTGGAACCTGAAGGAGTTGAGCGCCGCCGGCCTGGGTATTGTGCTTTCGCTGGGGGTGGTGGGGTTGCTCAATTTCATCGGCGACCGCTACCACGTCCGTTTCGACCTGAGTGCCGACAAGCTCTTTACCCTCTCGGATGATACCCACCGGCTGCTGGATCAGGTAGAGGACCAGAACCGCTACGTCTCGGTCAAGACCTTCATGGCCAAGACCGAGGGCTTGCGTTTCCAGGATGTCATGGACCAGTACCAGGATGCCTCCAAACACTTTGAATACGAGGTGCTCGATCCCCAGAAACACACCCTGGAGGCCAAACAGTACGGGGTGCGGGACCGGGGCACTTCGGTGGTGGAGGTCAGCGGCGAGGGCAAGGTGCGCACCGAGAAGATCACCGCCCAGAGCGAGGAGGCGCTGAGCAATGCGATTCAGCGCGCCATGAAAGCGGAGCAGCACAAGGTATATTTTACCGGCGGGCACCAGGAAGGCCAGTTGGCCCAGGTGGATGGCAAGGGTTTCAGCATCCTGGGGGGCCGGCTCAAGGAAATGAACTTCCAGATGGAGGAGGCATTGAGCCTGGCGGGGGGCAGTGTGCCAGACGACGCCACCCTGCTGGCGGTGGTGGGGCCCAAGCAACCCTTCTCGCCGACCGAGGTCCAGGCCCTGCGCGCGTATCTGAAGCAGGGGCACAGCGCCCTCTTCCTGCTCGACCCGGGGCCGCCCACCGGCTTGGAGGGCCTGCTCTACGAATACGGTGTGGATCTGGGCCAGAACTTCGTCGTCGATCTCAGCGGCATCGGCCAGATGTTGGGGGCCGACGTCTCGGTGCCGGTGGTGGTGCAGTACGGCGAGCACCCGATCACCGGCCGCATCGCCCAGGGCACCATGAGCTTCTATCCCCTGGCCCGGTCGGTGTCGCTGGCCGGTCGCGCCAGCCCCGACCAGACGCCCCTGGTCTTCACCCACCGCAGCAGTTGGGGGGAGACCGACCTGGGGCCGATCACCGGAGCGGGGGGAGGGCAGGTAGAGTTTGATCCGGCCGTGGACAAACAGGGCCCCCTGTCGCTGGGGGTGGCGGTGAGGTCGGCAGCCGACAGCAGCGCCCACTCCCAGGAAAAGACCCGGCTGGTGATCTTTGGCGACTCCGATTTTGCCAGCAACCAGTACTTTGGCCAGCAGGCCAACGGCGAGTTGCTGGCCAGCAGCATCTCCTGGCTGAGCGAAGGGGAGGACCGGCTCAACATCCCGCTCAAGGAGCCGCCCTTCAACCCCATCAACCTGATCGGCAACCAGGGCGCGGTGGTGTTGTGGGTCTCGGTCTTCATCCTGCCTTTTGCCGTGGCCCTGTCCGGAATTCTGATGATGCTGCGCCGCGGTTACCAGACCTATGCTTCCGGGTTCATTTCCTGGCTGATGTACAGCTTCATCGGCGTGGCGATCTTCTACTTCATCCAAGGGGTCATCGGCCTGAGCGAGGCCAGCGCGGCGCGGGGCCAGGGATTTCTGCTGCTGGCCCTCTGGGGTGGGGCGGTCAGTTATGGGTTGTTCCAGCGCCAGCGGCAGGCCTGGGTCCTGGCGCTGGGACTGGCGGTGGTCAATGTGGGGGTTGGCTTTGTGGCCCTGCCCGTCGAGGCCATTCAGTTGCTTTTTGCCGCCCTGGCGGTGGCCAATATCTGCATTCTGATCTGGATCAAGAAAGCCTTCGGCGGCGAGCGGGAGGGATAGGCGATGCGTCTAAAGACCAACCTAGTGATCGGGGTCCTCTTTGCGGCCCTGCTGGCCTTTGTTTACTTCTACGAGATCCGCGGCGGCGAGGACCGTCGGGCCGAGTCGGACAAGACCAAGAAACTGGTGGACTTTGCCGAAAGCGAAGCCAAGCGACTGACCATCGAGCACCTCGACACCCTGATCGTCATCGAGAAGGTGCAGGACCGCTGGATGATCTTGTCCCCGGTGGCGTGCGAGGCTGACCCGGAAGCGGTGGACCGCTACCTGCGCAACCTGCGCGAGGTTGAGCGGGACAAGGTGGTCGAGGAGGCCGACCGGGTGCGGGACAATCCAGAGGTGGCCCAGAAGTACCGGTTACACGCCCCACGTCTGAAGGTGGTGGTTGAGACGGCCACCGGCAGCACCGATACCATCTGGTGGGGGGCCGATAGCCCGACCCAGCGTTTCGTCTACGTGCAGCAGCGCGGCACTAACCCCGAGATCCTCACGGTGCAGGCCTGGCGCTTCGACAACCTCGACAAGGGGGTCTTTGACCTGCGCGACCGCCGGGTGCTGGCCTTTGAGCAGGAGACGGTGCGCGAGCTGCGCCTGATCCAGCCCCAGGGCACCCTGTCCCTGAGCAAGGAGGAGGGTTGGCGCCTGGTCACACCCGTGGCCGCCCCGGCTGACCAGGGGGCGGTGGACGGGTTGTTAGATCAGTTGCACCAGGCCCAGGCCAAGGCTTTTGTGCCCGGAACGGCGGCGGGGGCCGCCTCCTATGGGCTCAACACGCCGATCCTGGAGGTCTCGCTGCTGCTGGGCGAGGTGCGGGCCGAAAAACGCCTGCGGGTGGGCGCTCAGGCCCCGGAGGGGACCTATTACGCCCAGGACCCCAGCCGGATGGCGGTGTTTACCGTTGACTCCTCGCTGGTCAAGCAGCTGAGCAAGACCATGTTCGACCTGCGGGATAAGCAGCCGCTGAAATTCGCCCGCGACCAGGTGGACCACATCGAACTGCAGCGGCCCGGCCAATTGCTGGCCGCCGCCAAGGACACTGCCGGGGTCTGGTCGCTGGTCGCCCCGCAGCGCGGTCCGGCCAAGTCCTGGAAGTTCAGCAACCTGCTCAGCCAGCTCGAAGAGGTGAAGGTCGAGCAGTTTGTCGGCGAGGCGGTGGGCGATCTGCGGCCTTACGGGCTCGACGCGCCCCGCCTGCGCTTGGTGCTCCAATCCGGCGGGAAGGCCGCACTGGAGGTGAAGCTGGGCGAAAAAGCCTCCCAGGTCTATCTGACCAAGGTTGGGGCGCCGGCGGTGTACCGGGTGGCGGGGTCGGTGCTCAAGGATTTGGACCTGCAACTTCAGGACGTGGTCCAGGGAGCCGCGGCGGACTCTGTCCAGACAGGGCAGTGATGGGCTGGCAACACCTGACCCTCCTCTGGCTGGCCGCAGCACTGCCGGCCTGGGCGACACCGGCCGTGGAAGCCAGGCTGGACACCGCACAGGTGCGGGTGGGTGATCCCTTGCACCTGGAGCTGCACCTCCACTATGACCAGGGCACCGAAGTGCTGGTGCCGGCATTGCCCTCCCTGTTGAAAGACTTTTCCGTGCGCCCCGAGACCCCGGCGCCGCCCGTGGTCGCCGGCGGCGGGATAGACCAGGTGCAGCGCTACGAGCTGCGGCTCTATAGGCCCGGATCGTATCAGATCCCCCCGCTGGAAATCGGCTTCGTCCAGGGGGATACCCTCAAGTTGTCTACCGCGCCGTTGCAGGTCGAGGTGCTCAAGGTGCGGCAGGAGGGGGACGAGGCCCTGCGCGACATCAAGGACCCGGTGGCACTGGGCGG
>CAMAVQ010000030.1 GCA_945861755.1 Gemmatimonas phototrophica | reverse complement strand
GCGGAGCGAGGCAGGATGTCGATCAGCGACATCTCGCCGAAAAAATCTCCCTCTTCCCCCATGGTGGCGATGAGTATCGCCCCCACCGAACTGGCCTTCTCGACCCGCACCGCCCCCTCCTCGATAATGAACAAACAATCGCTGGGCGTGCCCTCGGCGACGATTCGGTCGGAAGGCGCATGGGTGCGCACTTCGGCGGCGGCCAGCAAATCCCCGAGCTCCTGCTCGGTCATTCCCATACACAGCGCCGAGGCGCGTAGAGTCTCTATGCCGCTGCTCATGCCTCACCTATCTCGATAAGAGAAAAGGAGATACGGATCTATCGCCCAATATAAGCACCGGGGGGAGAGCGTCAAGCAGATTTTAGGCGGCGCTCCAGTGCCGCCGCCAGGGGCAGACCGCAGACCAGACTCGCCGCGCCCTGCAGGATATTGCCCCAAAGACTGCCCCAAGCCGGCCCTGGTCCGTAGAGGAAAAACTCCACCGCAAAATAGCCCAGCACCATCCAGACCATGCCGAGGGCGGCGATTCCCCCCCTGAGCAGCCACCGCTGCCGGATGCCGGGCCGGTTGCCCAGCCAGCCGATCAACAGCCCCTCGCAACCCTTGATGACCAGCGTGAAGGGCGCCCAGTGCGTGTACCCGCCATAGAGGTCGGCCAGGGCCGAACCCAGGCCGCCGGCCAGCCCGCCGACCCGGCCCCCGCTCAAGAGCGCACCGGCAATGATCAGGGCGTCGCCCAGGTTGATGTACCCCTGGGTGGCGGGCATCGGGATCTTCAGCGCCAAAGTGGTGGCGGCCACCAGCGCGGTCAGCAGAGCGAGGCGGGCGAGTTGACGGACCGGCATTTCAGGATTCCGGCGCGGCGCGGCGCATTTTCTTTAGCTGCCGCCGACGACCCCAGCGGCTCTGCACCCGCTGCCGGCGCCGGCCCAGCGGCGGTTGCATACTGCCCTCCTCCTCCAACTCTTGTAATACTTGGTTGAGGCGGTCGGGATAGTTGGTGATCAGCCCCTGGACCCCCATCAGGGCCAGATCCCGCAGGACAATCTCGTCGTCCACGGTCCAGGCCCACACCCCGATGCTGCGCTGGCGCATCTCCTCCAGCAGGGCCGGGGTGAGGGCCGTGTGCCAGATCCCCACGGCATTGGCCCCCGTCTCCAGCACCTCCCTGGCCAAACGTCTGACCCGGATGCGCGCCGGAGTGGTGGGCAGGGTACTGACCAGCAAGACGGCGGGCAGGGCCGGGGCCAGCAG
Source organism: Gemmatimonas phototrophica (assembly GCA_945861755.1). GTDB lineage: Bacteria > Latescibacterota > UBA2968 > UBA8231 > UBA8231 > SICG01. Next base: position 32,111 of record CAMAVQ010000030.1, on the reverse strand, counting down.
CTTGACCCGGCGCACGGTCTGGGGGACAAAGGACTGGATCACCACCTGATCCTCGGCCCCCATCTCCTCGATGACCTGGATCACCCGCTCAGCGATGTGCCTGGCCTTGATCTCCACCAGCGTCAGCACCCGCCTTTTGGCCAGTTCGAGCACCTCTTCCAGCAGCGGCACCCGCTCGCCGCGGAAGCGGGCTGAAAACCACGAGCCGGCGTCCCCCTTGCGGATCTCGGCCAGGGTCTTCTCCGCAACTGCACCGCTCAGATCGGTGGTTCGGTCCAAGGTGGCGTCGTGGATCACCACCAGGTGCCCGTCGCCCGTCAGCTGGACATCCAGCTCGATCAGATCCACTCCCACCTGGATGGCCTGCTCGAAGGCGGCCAGGGTGTTCTCGGGGGCCTCCCCCGAAGCCCCGCGATGGGCGATGCGCACCGGATGGATCATCTCAAGCGCCGAACTTCTCCAGCCGGCGGGCGTGGGCCAGGGCCAGGGCCATCACCGCCGTGGAAGGCAGCTGTCCCAGGCTGCCGGCGCGGCAGTGGCGCTCCGAAAACCCCGGCAATCCATCGGGCATGGCCCAGGGGCTTTTCAGCACCAGGGGCACCGGATGCCAGCTGTGGCTGCGCATGATCGAGGGGGTGGAGTGATCGCCGGTGAGGACGAACACCTCGGGCTTCAACTCCAGGAACTTGGGCACGTACTGGTCTACTTCCTCCAGCAGGCTCACTTTGCGGGAAAAATCTCCGTCCTCCCCGGCGCTGTCGGTCTTCTTGATATGCAGGTAGACAAAGTCGCACCCGGACCAGCGGGCCTGCAGCACCGCCAGTTCCTGATCGAGATGCCAGTCGGTCTCCACCGTTTCCATGCCCACGGCCGAGGCTACCCCCCGGTACATGGGGTACCCGGCGATGGCCAGGGCCTTGAGTCCGTAGATTGCGCCCATCTGCGGCAGCACCGGGTACCGCCCAAAACCGCGAATCAGCACCATGTTGGCCGGCTGCTCCCCGCGCAATATCTGGCGCGCCTGGTCGAGAAAGGCATTGGCCACCTGCACCATACGCGCCGAACCCTTGCCGCGCACCTCCAGCGCATGGGGAGGCACCCCGGTCACCTGGGGGTCGGAATCGCTCACCTCATCCTCCAGCTCCTCGCCCCTGAAAACCACCGCAGCCCGGTATTCCATCTCTGGGGCGATACACACCTCGACCCCGGGGATACGAATGGCGGCCAGCATGGCGCACAACTCGGCGCACTTCTCGGTAGGGATGCGGCCGGCGCGGCGGTCCGTCACCCGACCCTGGTCGTCCACCGTGCAGAAGTTGAGCCGGGCTGCCACGTCGCCGGCCCGGAAATCTAGACCCAGACCCATGGCAGAGAGGGCCCCGCGGCCGATCTGGTGTTTCCACGGATCATAACCAAAAAGGGCCAGGTGGGCTGGACCGCTGCCGGGGGTGAAGCCCGGGCCCAGGGGCGAGATCAGGCCGCAACTGCCCGAGGCGGCCAGGGCATCCAGATTGGGCAGATGGGCCGTGTCCAATTCCGACTTGCCGGTGCGCGGATCGGGCAGGCCGCCCAAGCCGTCGACCACCACTAACAAGATTTTGGTGTCCCGCCCTTCGGCCAATAACCCTTTGGTGTATTCTGAGCTGATCATAGCAACGCGCTTTTTCAAATAGGGGATGGGGACAGGTCCTTGAGTACCAACTGCACCGCGCCTTTGCCGGTGTAGGTGTCTTCCTCCAGCTGGAAAGCCGCCGCCAAAGGTTGTCCCACCCCCAGTTGGCCAGCCACCTCGCCTTGGCTCCACCACACCGCCGTGCAGGTCTGGCCCTGCACCTCGAGCCCCAGCTTGAGGTGGGCGCCTTCCTTGCCGATGCGGTCGCAGCGCTTGAGCCGGCAGTCGCGCAGGGCAAAGACCGGGGCCTGGTTGCCGTTGCCAAAGGGCTCCAGGCGGCCCAGGGCTTCGACAGTTTGCAGGCCTAGGTCGCGGGGCTGGATCACCAGATCCACCTGGAGGCGGGCCTGCAGATCAGCGGCGGCGAGGTGGGCCTGGGCGTGGTCGATGAGTGCGGCCCTGAAGGCCTCGAAGGCCGCCGGTGCCAGCGAAAAGCCCGCCGCCCCGCTGTGGCCCCCGTAGGTGGTCAGGTGGGCCGCGCAGGCGCTGACTGCCCCGCCGATGTCGTAGCCGGGAATGCTGCGCGCCGAACCGACGTACAAGCCCTGCTCGCCCGCCTCGGTGCAGACCACGGCCGGCCGGGCGAAACGCTCGGCCAACTTGCCGGCGATCAACCCGATGACCCCCAGGTCCCACTTTTCCCCCAGCACTACCACGATGCGGTCGCTCTCCAGATCCTCGGGACTGACCAGGCCTTCGGCCTCGCGAGAGGCTGCCCGCTGCAACTGTTGCCGCCGGCCGTTGAGGTTGTTGAGTTCGTCGGCCAGGGCCATGGCTTCGCTGTCGGTCTTGGCCCGCAGCAGGCGCAATGCCAGTTCGGGAGAAGCTAGGCGGCCGGCCACGTTCAGGCGCGGGGCCAGTTGAAAGCCGATCACCGAGGTGGTCAGAGGCTTGTCGGCGCAGCCGGCGGCCACCTTGAGCTGGCGCAGGCCGGGCCGGAGGGTCTGGGCCATGGTCTTGAGTCCATGGTGGATGAGCACGCGGTTTTCCCCCAGCACCGGCATCACGTCGGCCACCGTGCCCAGGGCCACCAGATCCAGCAATCCATTGAGATAGCGCCGCCGTTGGTCGCCGCTCAGGAAGGCCTGGCTGAGGGCCTGCACCACCTTGAAGGTGACCCCCACCCCGGCCAGCCCCTTGAAAGGATAGGCGCAGTCGCGGCGGTTGGGGTTGATGATACTGTGGGCCGGGGGCAGATGTTCCTGGGGCTGGTGGTGGTCGATAACGACCACGTCAATGCCCAGGCTGCGGGCCCGTTCGAGGGCCTCGAAGGCAGAGATCCCGTTGTCCACCGTGGCGATCACCCGCGTTCCCTTGGCCGCCGCCTGCTCGACGGCCGCAGCGCGGATCCCGTACCCGTCGCGATGGCGGTCGGGCAGCATATAGTGGCAGTCGGCCTTGGCCTGTTCCAGGAAATCGAGCAGCAGGGCGGTGCTGGTGACCCCGTCGGCGTCGTAGTCGCCAAAAACCACGATCCGCTCGCCCTGGCGAATGGCTGTTTCTAGGCGGGCCGCCCCCCTTTCCATGTCGGTCATCAATTCGGGGGGATGCAGGTGCTCTGGATTGATGGCCAAGTCGTCCCAGTTCAATCCGCGACTGGCCAGCAAGGCCTCCAGCAGCGAATCGTAGGGGCGGTCACAACGCAAATCCCAAACTGGATAACGGCGCATGGCGGGTGCTCTGCAGATGGGTAGGTACCGGACCGGGGAGGGGATGCTTTCCCTAGTATAGGCCCCCCCTCCGAACCCGTCAAGACAACCACTGCCCTTGCTCGGCAGCCGCTGATCGACCTAAATTATAGCCAATCCCTTAACTTCAATTTTATGAACTTCAACGACCCCGCCCGGGCCCTGGCCCTGCGCCTGCTCTGCGACTTCGAAACCACCGGCGCTCCCCTCGACCAACTGCTCGAAGGCCTCGAAGCGCGGCTGCCGGCAGCCCTTGACCGCCGCTTTGCCCGCCACCTGGTGCTGGGGGTGACCCGCTGGCAAGTGCGGCTGGACTGGATCATCGGCCGCTTCACCCGCCGCCCCCTGGAGAGCTGTGACCCGGCCACCCGCCAGATCCTGCGCCTGGGCGCCTACCAACTCCTGCACCTGGACAAGGTCCCCCCCCGGGCGGCGGTTCACACCTCCGTCGAACTGGCCAAGCGGCACGCCCCACGGGGGGTGCCCGAACTGGTCAATGCGGTGCTGCGTCGGGTGGCAGCCACCGCCGCCTCGCCCCCCCTGCCCGAACGGGGAGAGGACCTGGCCGGCCATCTTTCCATTTGTCACTCCCATCCCCGCTGGCTGGTCGAGCGCTGGCTCGAGCGCTGGGGCACTGCCGCCGTTGAAGCCCTGCTAGAGGCCGACAACCAGCAACCTCCACTCTATATCCGCCTCAATCCTTTGCGCCCCACCAGTCCCCCGCCCGAGGCCCGGCCCGCCGGATACCTGCCCGGTTTCTTCGCCCTCGACGACAGCGAGTCCTTTTTCCAGTCCGCCGCCTTCCGCGAGGGACACTGCCAGGTGCAGGACATCAACGCCGGTCTGCCCGTCGCCCTGCTTGAGCCCCAGCCCGGAGAGCAGATACTAGACGCCTGCAGCGCCCCCGGAGGCAAGGCCACCCAGTTGGCCACCCAGATGCAGGACCAGGGGCTGGTAGTGGCCGCTGACCTGTCGGCCCGGCGCCTGGGCTTGGTGCGGGAGAACCAAGACCGGTTGGGACTGCGCAGCCTGCGCCTCCTGGTCGAGGACGCCCGCGTCGGCCAGAGCGGTCCTTTCGACCGGGTGCTGGTCGATGCCCCCTGCAGCGCCACCGGCACCCTGGCCCGCCACCCCGACGTGCGCTGGCGCAAGCGCCCCGAACAGTTGCCGGGACTGAGCGCCACCCAGTATATCATGCTTTGCCGCTCCTTTGCCCGGCTGCGCCCAGGAGGGGTGCTGGTTTACAGCACCTGCAGCCTCGAAGTGGAGGAAAACACCGCCGTAGTCGAGCGTTTCCTCGGCGCTACCCCCGCCGCCAGGCTCGAAGCGGCGGCCCCCTTCTTTCCGGGGCAATCTTGGGCCGGCACCTTTGTGCAGACCCTGCCCGGCCGCGAAGCGGGCGACGGGTGTTTTGCCGCCCGCTTTCGCCGAGGAACCCGATGAATCGCCGCCTGCGTTCCGCCGCCATCCTCGGCGGGGTGATGCTGACCACCTTGGTGGTTTACCTGATGGTCTTCGACCAGGTGCTCATGCCCTACGTGGTGGATGTAGGTAAGGTCCACGTGCCCAAACTAGAGGGCCTCAGTGTCGACCAGGCCGGCAAACAATTGCGCCAGCGCCAACTGCGCTTAGGGATCCGCGACAGTGTGCACCACGCCACCATCCCCGCCGGTTTGATCGTCGACCAGATCCCCGCCGAGCGCCAGCTGGTGAAAAGGGGCCGGCGGGTGTCGGTGGATATCAGCTTGGGCTCCCGCCTCTACCCGGTCCCCGACGTGACCGGTGGCAGCCCGCGCGACGCCCAACTCAAACTGGATACCAGCCACCTGCGCCTGGGAGATCAGGCCTACATCTCCTCCGACCGCTTTCCCGAAGGTGCCGTCATGCTCCAGCAGCCCAAGGCCGGCACCCGCCTGCCCCTGGGCGGCAGGGTGGACCTCAAGATCAGCAGCGGGCCGGCCTACCAATCCAAGCGGGTGCCCCAGCTGCGCGGCCTGCCCATCAATGCCGTCGAGGATTCGCTCAAGAAGTACGAAATGACCATGGGCCAGATCCAGGAGCAGGTGGACAACGGCGTACCGGCCGGCACCGTGCTCTCCCAGAGCATCGCCCCGCCCCGCCGGGCCCTGCGCGGCACCCCCATCGACTTGGTGCTGAGTGTGCAGCAGGCCGCCGCCGATAGCAGCGCCCAGCCAGGCTCGGCATCCACGGAGGAATGAGCCATGCCCACTGCCTTGGTCGCCCCTTCCCTCCTGGCCGCCGACTTTGCCCGCCTGGCCGATGAGATTGCCCGGGTGGAAGAGGCCGGCGCCGATCTGCTCCATCTGGATGTCATGGACGGCCACTTTGTCCCCAATCTCAGTTTCGGCATCCCGATCATCGAAGCCGTGCGCAAGGTCACCCGGCTCAAGCTCGACACCCATCTGATGATTTCGGAGCCGGCCCGCTACCTGCAGGCCTTCAAGGAGGCCGGCGCCGACGCCCTCACCGTACACCTCGAAGTCTGCCCTGACCCTCTGCCCATCCTCGCCCAGATCCGCTCCTTAGGCTTGGAATGCGGCCTGACCATCAACCCGGCCACCCCAGTGGAGGGCCTTTTCCCTTTCCTCGCCCATACCGATCTGATTCTGATCATGTCAGTGCAGCCCGGCTTTGGCGGCCAGCGCTTCATGCCCGCCTCCCTGGACAAGGTCCGCGCCCTGCGCGAACGCCTGGACCAGGAGAACCTGAAAACGCCGATCCAGATCGACGGGGGCATCAATCCCCAGAACGCCCCCGACTGCCGCCAGGCCGGAGTGGGCATCATCGTGGCCGGGTCGGCGGTTTTTGGCGCCAGCGACCCGGCGGCCGCTATCCGGGCCCTGGCCGGCCGCTGATCTGGGCAGCTATTGCCGGATTTCCCTTTAAAATCTATATTGATCTTTTTAGGTTTAACTGGTATTGACCTATGTTCGACCACCTCTCCGAGCGTTTTGAGCAAGTCTTCAGAAAACTCCGGGGTCAGGGCAGACTCACCGAGAAGGACATCGACGAGGCCCTGCGCGAGATCCGGCGCACCCTCCTTGAGGCCGATGTCAACTTCGCAGTAGCCAAGGAGTTCCTCCAGCGGGTAAAGGAGCGGGCGAACGGCCAGAACGTCCTCAAGAGTCTGACGCCTGGGCAGCAGGTCATCAAGGTGGTCTACGAGGAGCTGGTCACCTTGCTGGGGGGCGTCGCCAGCCCGCTCAAACTCTCGGACCATCCGCCCACGGTGATTATGATGGTGGGCCTGCAGGGTTGCGGCAAAACCACCGCCGCCGGCAAACTGGCCCTCCGGTTCAAAAGTCAGGGGCGGCCTCCCCTGCTGGTGGCCGCCGACATGTATCGCCCCGCTGCGGTGGACCAGCTCCAGACCTTGGGCCAGACCCTAGGGGTGCCGGTGTACAGCCAACCAGCCGGCGCCGATCCGGTGGCCATCTGCGTCAAAGGCGTGGAAGAGGGGCGGCGCACCAACCGCAGCGTGGTCATTCTCGACACCGCCGGGCGCCTGAGTATCGACGAAGAGATGATGGAGGAGTTGGTCCAGATCCAGCGCCAGACCACGCCCCACGAGATCCTCTTTGTGGCCGACAGCATGCTGGGCCAGGATGCGGTGGAGACGGCCAGTCGTTTTTACCAACGCCTCTCTTTCACTGGTTGCCTGCTCACCAAGATGGACAGCGATGCCCGGGGCGGGGCGGCCCTCTCCATCCGCCAGGTCACCGGCCAGCCCATCAAGTTTATCGGCACCGGCGAAAAGCTCGAAGCGCTGGAGCCCTTTCACCCAGACCGGATGGCTTCGCGCATCCTGGGCATGGGCGACATTTTATCGCTGGTCGAGAAGGCAGAGCAGGCCTTTGATCGCGAGCAGACCCAGAAGTTGGAGGCCCGCCTGCGCAAGGAGGCCTTCACCTTTGAAGATTTTTTGGAGCAACTCCAGGCGATCAAAAAAATGGGCCCTCTCGATCAGTTGCTGGGCATGATCCCCGGCATGGGCAAGGCCTTCCAGGGCGCCCAGGTGGACGACCGGGCCTTTGTGCAGGTGGAGGCCATCATCAAGTCGATGACCAGGATCGAGCGCCGCAGCCCCCACATCCTCAACGGTGGCCGGCGGCGCCGCATCGCCAAGGGCAGCGGCACCACCATCCAGGATGTAAACCGATTGGTCAAACAGTTCGAGGCCATGCAGAAGATGATGAAGCAGATGAGTCGTTTCAAACCTGGCAGAACGAAACTCAGATTGCCTTTTCCTCAATAACAAAGGAGTGTTTCAGTGATCAAATTGCGTCTGAAGAGGATGGGCCGCACCAAGCGCCCCTTCTACCGCTTGGTGGTGGTCAAAGCCGATGCCCCGCGCGACGGTCAGACCCTCGCCCAGGTGGGGACCTACGACTCGCTCTACGCCAAGGTGACCATCGACGAGGAAGCTGCGGTGATGTGGATCAAACGCGGCGCCCAGATGACCGGCACCGTCCAGACCCTGCTCAAGAGCCAAGGCATCCTGGCGCGCATGAAGGGCTTGGAGGGCAAGGTGGACGACAAGGCCTTCACCCGCCAGAAGCCCGCACGTCTGCGCAAGCTCAAGGGCAAGCCGGCCCCGGCCGCAGAGCCGGCCTCGGCCTGATCCGCCTGAACCAGACCCTGTGATGGAGGCCCGCCCTGCCGAGCGCATCGCCGTTGGGTACGTCACCCGACCCAAAGGGGTAAAAGGCCAGGTGGTGGTAGAACCCCTCACCCACGATCCCCAGCGCTTTGCCCGGCTCACCGAAGTCGTCCTCACCAGGGAGGGGGCTGTGGAGCGCCGGCTGCGGCTGGAAAGCTGGAAGGTCGAAGGGCGCGCCCTAATCGTCAAGTTCGCCGGCATCAACACGGTTGAAGCGGCGCGGGAGCAGCTGATCAAGGGGTATCTGACCATCGCCCCCGAAGAGTTGGCCCCCTTGCCGCCCGACACCTTCTACATCTCCGACCTGATCGGCTGCCGGGTCGAGACCGATACCGGGGTGCTTCTGGGACAACTCACCGAGGTTTTGCAACTGCCCACTGCCGACGCCTACGTGGTCAGTCCCGCAGGGGGTGGGGACGACTTCCTGATCCCCGCGGTGGGCGATTTTGTCGTGGAAGTCTCTCCGGCCCAAAGAAGGGTGGTGGTGCGGGGAGTGGGAGACCTACTCAAGTGAAAATCGAAGTGGTCACCCTCTTCCCCGAATTCTTCACCTCGCCGCTGGGCATTAGTATGGTGGCCAGAGCCTGTAGCCAGAATTTGGTCCAGATTGCGGTCCACGACCTGCGGGCCTTTGCCGATGACCGCCATCACACCGTCGACGATACTCCCTACGGCGGGGGCGGCGGTATGGTGATCAAACCCGAGCCGGTGGCCAAGGCCTGGGAGGCCCTGGAGCTGGCCAAGGCCCGTTGTATCTATCTGAGCGCCGATGGCCGGCCTTTTGACCAAGGGTTGGCCGTTGAACTCTCGCTGGAGCCCCACCTGGTGCTCTTGTGCGGCCACTACAAAGGCGTGGACGAACGCATCCGCCGCCGGCACATCGACCAGGAGATCTCCATTGGCGATTATGTGCTCACCGGCGGCGAACCAGCCGCCCTGGTGGTCCTCGACGCGTTGGTGCGGCTCATCCCGGGCGTGCTGGGAAACTTCTCTTCCGCCCTCGAGGATTCCTTTCAGGAGGACCTGCTGGACTGCCCCTGGTACACCCGCCCGGCGGTTTTTGCCGGCGAAGCGGTGCCCCAGGTGCTGCTCAGCGGCGATCACCAGCAGGTGCGCGCCTGGCGCCGGCGGCAGGCGCTGCGCCGCACCTTTGAAAGACGGCCCGACCTGCTGGCCAGGGCGGAACTGGACGAGGAGGAGCAGCGTCTCGTCGAAACGTGGACCCAGGCCCTGCCAGCAACAGAAGACAAAACTCAAACAGCGTGCTGATACCAGCCCAACCAACCCCAAGAGGTAAACAATGGACGCCAGTATCCTTCGCGAAGTTACGTCGCACCAGCTCAAGACCGACATCCCCGCTTTTCGCTCCGGCGACACCCTGCGCATCCATGTGCGGGTGATCGAAGGAGAAAAGGAGCGCATCCAGATCTTTGAAGGGGACGTCATCCAGCGCAAGGGCAGCGGCATCCAGGAGACCTTCACCGTGCGCAAGGTCACCCAGAGCGTGGCGGTGGAGCGCATCTTCCCCCTGCATTCGCCCCGCATCGCCCGCATCGAAAACATCCGCCGCGGCAAAGTGCGCCGCGCCCGCCTCTTCTATCTGCGCACCCGCAAGGGCAAGGCCGCCCGCATCAAAGAAAAAAGGTAAGCGGGCATGGCTGCGCTGCCTTTCACTCGCAAAAACTGGATCCTCTTCGCCATTGGCCTGGCCACTATCGTCCTGGGCTACGTGGCGCTGAGCGTGCCGCCAGCCGACGGCTTTCTCTCCCTGACCCTGGCACCACTCCTGCTGGTTGCCGGTTATTGCGTCCTCATCCCCCTGGCCCTCTTGGCCAAGGAAGGTGGGGACCACGCAGTAGCGGAGCGGCGCTCGTCCTGACCCCCCGCCAGCAGCGGAGATTCTGCCTTGCGCGTGCTGATAGCCGAAGACGACCTCGTCTCCCGCCTCCTGCTCATCGCCAATCTGAAACAGTGGGGCTACGAGGTGATCGTTGCCACCAATGGCAAGGAGGCCCTGGGGCTGTTGGAGCAACCAGACGCCCCCCTGCTAATGACTATGTGGTCAAGCCTTTCAAGCGCCGAGAACTCCAGGCCCGGGTCCAGGTCTTTCTCCGGGTGATCCAACTGCAAGACGAACTGGTCAAACACGTCCAGCAACTCGAGGCGACGCTCAAACAGGTAAAAAAGCTCCAGGGACTCCTGCCCATCTGCTCCTACTGCAAGCGCATCCGCGACGATCACGACTATTGGGAGCAGATCGACACCTATGTGGCCCAACACTCCAGAGCGGAGTTCAGCCACGGCATCTGCCCGGACTGCTACGAGAAGATCGTCAAGCCGGAGTTGGAGCAGTTTCTCAAAAAGGAGGAAGGCAAAACCTCCCCCGATCGCTGATGCGCACCGAACTTCAACCGGGCACCTCTCGCTCCTGATCCTGCCCTCCCCCTTGCATACCATGGAAATTGGGCCACTTTTTTTGCTAGACCACCATTACTTGTAGACTCTGGCACTTCCAAAACCACAATAGCTGGTATACACGTTCTACCCCTTTTGCTTATTATCGTCCGCAACATTCTATTTTATATAGACTTATAATAGTCGGAATTTTTTCTTGACATTTGGGGGGAAAATTCTATTATTATCAAAAGTTTGTATACTGTTGCGTTTTTGTTGACGGCCGCGCTGGTTAAGTTCGTCTTCCCCCGTCCAGCAACGGCTTTTCCCCATTGCTTTCACCGCGAGGAGCCATCCTATGTCCGCTCTGTGTCTCTTTTTCGCACATCGCCATGGGTACACTCGTCATTTCCTTTCCTATGGAGGGCTTTAGTTGCCGATGGACGATCTGACTAGTCCTGCCGACCCCCCCAAACTGCTGTTCATCCACAGCGGTTCGCCCAAGAAGCGGCTCACCTTCGACGCTGCTTCGGCCCTCGGCTTCGATATTTTTCTCTTCAATCCCGAACACAACTGGGCATCTTCCTATGCCCACCAAACCCTGATCACTGCCGGGCTGTCCTTGCCTCGCATCCTCGATCTGGCCGGCGATTTACACGCCCGGCTGGGCCTGGACGGAGTGGTCACCTTTTGGGAAGAGGATGTGCCCACCTGCGCGCTGGTCGCCCAACGGCTGGGGTTGCGCGGCAACAGCCCGGCAGCGGCCCTGCGCTCGCGCAGCAAGTTCCGCATGCGCCAGGCCTTCGTCAAAGCCGGCATCCCCGTACCTCCCTTTGCGCGGGTCTCCAGCCCCGCCTCGCTATTAAAAGCCTGCGAAGAGGTCGGCTTACCCGCGGTGCTCAAACCCGAGTGGGGCTCCGACAGCGAGTGGGTCACCCGGGTGGATTCGACCCAGGAAGCCCTGGAGGTTTACCGCGAAGTGCGCCGCCGGGTCCGGGTGCAGGACTGCATCTATTCCTATCCCACCGGGCATTTTATCCTCGAAGGATACCTCACCGGCCCCGAAGTCAGCATCGAAGGAGTGGTCCAGCACGGTCGGGTGACCATCTACGCCATCATCGACAAGGCCAAAATGCTGGAACCTTCCTTCATCGAGCGGGGCGAATGTACCCCCTCCCGCCTGCCGCTAATGGTCCAGCAGGAAATACGCCAGATGGTGGCCCGCGGCGTGCGGGCCCTAGGTCTGGAAAACTCGGGCATCCACGCCGAGGTCAAAATCACCCCCGATGGACCGCGCATTGTCGAAATCGGCGCCCGCATGGGCGGCGACTGCATCCACGCCCTGGTGAAGCGGGTCTATGACATCGACCTGGCCGAGGAAAACATCCGCGCCTCTGTGGGCCTGCCGGTACACCCAGAAATGCCGGCCCATGGCTGCGCCATCTCCCGCACCCTGGTCCCCGACCGCCCAGGGCGGGTGGTGCTGCAGTCCACCCGCGCCCTGCGCCGCAGCCGCAACCTGATCGAAGTGGTGCTCACCAAACACCCCGGTGACCAAGTGCAGGTCCCGCCCGAAGGCTACGACAACCTGGCCTGGATCAGTGTCTGGGGGCGCAACTACCGCGAGGCCGAACGCCGGCTGGAAACCCGTTCCAGCCGCCTGGAAAACGCCTTCCTGATCCAACCCGACGAAATCCTTGGGGATTACGCCCATGGTGGCTGAGGGCCCGCACCTGCTGCTCATCCACACCGCCGGAGACCCCCACCCCTACACCGACCGCCTGCGGCAGCGGGGCTACCGCTTGTCGCTGATCAAGAAACGCCCTTCTACCGCCGACCGAGTCTGCTTCGACCAAGTGGTGGATTTTGATTACCAAGAAAATCTGCACCACGCCCTGGACCTCGCCGCCGGCCTCCACCGCGACCATTCACTCTCGGGGGTGCTCAGTTTCTCGGAAAGCGGGGTGATCGCCGCCAGCCTGGTTGCCCGGCACCTGGACCTGCCTGGCAATCCACCGCGGGCAGCCCTGCGTGCCCGCAATAAATATCTGATGCGGCAGACCCTCCAGCAGGCGGGCCTGCCCACCCCACCTTTCCACCTGGTGCGCACCGCCTCCCAGATCCACGCCTTGCTGCGGGAGGCGGGCCAGCCGATGGTGCTCAAACCCATCAGCGGCTCGTCTAGTTACGGGGTGACCCGGCTGACGCCGGAACACAGCGAAGCCCAGATTGCCTCTCGGCTGGACGACGTGTCCACCTACATCCGCGAGTACCGCCAACACAACCCCCAATACCCTTTTGAATTCTGGCTGCCTCCCCAGGGCCTGGGCATCCCGGCGGAAGACGTCTTCTCCCCGGAAGAGGATTTTCTCCTCGAAGGCTTTATCCCCGGCCAGCAGTTCAGCGTCGACGGCCTGGCCTGCGGCGACCAGATCACCTGCCTGGGGGTGATCGAGATCGAGCGCATCAGGGATTCGGCGTACTTCATGGAATACGAAGAGTGGATGCCCACCCGCCTGGGTCCCGAGCGGGAGCACGAGATCCAGCAGGTAGTGACCCAGGCCGTACGCGCCATAGGATTGGAACGCTCCTGCTTCCACTGCGAGGTCAAGGTCAATCCCGAGGGGGTCTTCGTGCTGGAGATCGCAGCGCGGCGCGGGGCCGACAATATCTCCGACTTCTTACAACAGGTCTTGGGAATCGATATCTACGAGGAGGGCGTACGCCTGGCCTGTGGCGAGACCCGCTTCTACCCCGATCCCCGTCCTCGCTGCTGTATGAAAATGCGCTACTTCCTGCCCCCGGCCTCGGGCAAGCTCGAAGCCATCGAGGGCATCGAAATGGTGAGCCGGGACCCGCGTGTCAGCGAACTCGAGTTCGAGGTTGCCCCTGGCGACCAGGTCCTCACCCCGCCCGAAGGCTACGAATTCCTGGGTTACCTCAGTGTGCGCGGCGCCACCCCAGAAGAAGCCGAAGCGGCGCTGGAGGAACTCTACAGCCGCATCCAGTTCCACATCGCCCCCGCGCTGGTTTTACAGGCCAGATGAGCCTGGTCGTCCTCCAACCCAGCGCTGATTACGCCGCGCGGGTGCGCCGATATTTTCCCGATGCCCTCTTCCTGGCCACACCCGAGCGCACCGCCCTGCTCGCCGATCATCCCCGGGTGGTGGCCGCCGATCTCGCAGATCCCCAGGCCGCCTTTCAAGCGCTCGACGCCTACGCCGATCGGCAGCAACCGCCCTACCGCGGTCTGACCTGTTTTCTCTGCGACTATCTGCCCCTGGCCGCCGCCCTGGCCCCACTCCTGGGTGTGCCTTTTCATTCTCCGGCGGCTATCGGCCTGAGCCGCGACAAGGGCCACACTGCCCTGGCGTGGATGGACGCAGGGGTCTCCACCCCGCCCACCTGCCTGGTCCACGGTGAGGAGAAGCTGCGGGCCTTTAGCACCCAGCACCCCGGCCCCTGGATTCTCAAACCCACGGACCGCAGCGGCAGCGAGTGGGTACTCAAGATCGATGAGGCCGACCAACTGCCGGCCGCCCATCGCCGTCTGCATCAAGGCCTCGAAGGCGACCCGTACCTGGCCCAGTGTTTTGTCCAGGGCCGCGAGTTCAGCGCCGATTTCTACCTCGCCGACGGCCAGGCTCGATTGCTGCGCCTGACCGAGAAGTACCTGCTGCCCCAGGAGGGGCTGGCCGGCCTGGTGGGCGCCTACTTCCCCGCCCGAATCCCAGAAGACCTGCGGGGAAGATTATTGGATACCTACCGGCGCGGGGCCCTGGCTCTGGGGGTGGAACGGGGTATCGTCATGGTCGACTCCATCCTCGACCAGGATACCCCCTACTTGTTGGAGATGGCTCTGCGCCCAGGCGGCGATTGCCTGCCCGACCTGTGCCTCCACACCACCGGGTACGATCCCATCCGCGCCGCCTGCCAGGTGGCCCTGGGTCAGAAACCTGACTTCCCCGACCTATCCCACCCGGCGCCCCTGGCTTCCCTGCAGTTATTGACCAGCCGCAGCGGCCTGATCCGCGCCATCGACTTCAGCGCCCTCGAAGCGCACCCAGCCGTGGTTCAGGTAGAGCCCTACCACCTACCCGGCGACGAAGTGCGCTGCTGGGAAGGCAGCTACGACGACCGCATCCTGGCCGCCTGCCTAGTGCGCTGCCAAAGGGAAGAGCAACTCCCCTCCCTGATCGAAGAACTGCGCAACCTCATCGTTCTGGAACTCGACACTGACCCTATTCTGGCATTCAAATGAAACCCATCGATCCCGCCATTCTCAGTGCCCTGCAACAACTGCTCTCCCAGGACGACCAACCCCTGTACCGGGGTGAGTTGACCGGTCTGGTGGAGCAGGTGCTGGAAAACCGCACCCGGTATCTGGAGGCCGCCCGCCGTTTCGGCACCCCCCAGTATCTCTTTGAGGAGCCCAGGCTCCAGGCGCAGATCCAGCGCTTCAACGCTGCCTTTGCCCGCCAAGGCCTGGTGGCCCGCGTCCACTACGCCTTCAAGGCCAATCCCAGCCTCTGCCTGGTGCAGGCCATCCAGCGGGCCGGCCTGGCTGCCGACGCCTCCTCGGGCCTGGAATTGGAGCTGGCCCTGCGCTGCGGCTTTGAGCGCATTGTGCTCAGCGGGCCGGCCAAAACCGACGAGGAGCTGGCCCTGGCCCTGCGCCACGCCGGCCGGGTGACGGTGCATCTGGACAGCTTCGCCGAGCTGGAGCGCCTCGAAGCCCTGGCCGCCCGTACCCAGACCACCATGCGCGCCGGGGTCCGCCTCAACACCCAGGGCCACGGCCTGTGGACCAAATTCGGCATCCCCTTCACCGCCCTGCCCGAGTTCACCGCCCAGGCCGGCCACCACCGCCATGTCCAGTTGGAGGGGGTGCAGTTCCACCTCAGCTGGAACCGCCAGGCCGGGGGTTATCTGCACACCCTGGCCGAATTGGGCCCGGTGCTGGGCCAGTGCGCCCCGCCAGCGGGCTGGAAGTTCGCCGATATCGGCGGCGGGTATTATCCCGAGGACGACGAAGCCGCCTACCCCTGGTTGACCCGCCGGGGACGGCTACTGAGCCTCCTGGGCCTAGCCCCTGCCGAAGGCCCACCACCCGACTGGAATCTGGAATACCTGCTCCACCCGGTGCAGCCCATCGAAGCCATGGCGCGCGAAATCATGGACGCCTTTCAGGCCCACCTGCCCGGCGGGCTGGAGATGTGGCTGGAGCCAGGCCGGTACCTGGCCAACCAAGCCGTACACCTGTTATTGCGGGTGAACGATGTGAAGACCCCCGAGCTGGCCATCACCGACGGGGGCACCAATCTCCTCGGCTGGGAGCGCCTCGAAGGCGAGCACACGCCGCTCATCAACCTCTCCCATCCTTCGCTGGTCCAGAAGCCCTGCCGGGTCTACGGCAGCCTCTGCACCCCCCACGACCTGTGGGGATACGCCTGTTATGGAGAGCAACTGAATCCGGGCGACATCCTCATGCTGCCGGCCCAAGGCGCCTACGTGCAAACTCTGGCCCAGCGCTTCATCAAACCCCTTTGCCAGACCGTGGCCCTCGACCTCCAGGGGGAAATGCGCCAGGTGTCCCCCGCCGAAACCCTCGCTGACCGGTATCCGCAGTTGGGCTGAGATGAAAGTCCTCTACAGCGAGACCCACCACCGCCACGCCCCCGCACACGAACTCACCCGCGAAGGGTACACTCCTTATTTCGAGTGCCCCCAGCGCGCTGAATCCATCCTCCGGTCCCTGCGGGAAGCACCAGGGTTCCAGATCATTGCCCCCTCACCACATCCATCCGAGTCACTCCTGAGCATCCACGACCCCGGATACCTGCACTTCCTCGAAGCGATCTATCCCGCCTGGGTGAAAGCCGGCGAACCCGCCTCCGGGGTAGTCCCGGTGACCTTTGCTCAAGGGGGACGCCGCCCAGCCGACCTAGTCAACCAGACCGGGTACTACTGCTTCGACACCACCCCCATCGTCGAGGGCACCTACGCGGCGGCCCTGGAAGCCGCCCGCTGCGCCCTGTGCGCCGCAGAGCTGTTACTCGGCGGGGAAAGAGCGGTGTACGCCCTGTGCCGGCCGCCTGGCCACCACGCGGCCGCCGCCCTGTGCGGGGGCTACTGCTATCTCAACAACGCCGCCCTGGCTGCCACCCGCCTGGGGGGACGCGTGGCCCTCTTGGACATCGACTACCACCACGGCAACGGCACCCAGGAGATCTTCTACACCTCGAATCAGGTGCTCTTCCTCTCCCTGCACGCCGATCCCAACGATGCCTATCCTTTTTTCTGGGGCTATGCCGACGAATGCGGCGCTGGAAAAGGCGAGGGCTACACCCGCAATTTCCCCCTGCCCGCCGGCACCGGCGATGCGGACTATCTCGCAGCCCTGGACCAAGCCCTGGCCCTCATCCGCAATTTCTGCCCGGACTACCTGGTGCTCTCGGCCGGCTTCGACCTCTTGGCCGGTGATCCACTAGGGGATTTTGCCGTGTCGCTGGAAGGTTTGCAGTGGATCGGGGAAAAGCTGGCCGACCTGCGCCTGCCCACCTTGGTGGTGCAGGAGGGGGGATACAACCTGGAAAACCTGGGGCCGGCGGCGCTGAATCTGCTGAGCCCCTTCGCCTGAGCCGGAGGGAAATCGCCACATGAAGGAGGAGCGGCCAATGCTCACGGTGGACCACCGCGCCCTGGTCTCCCAGGCAGATCTGATTTACCAGAGCCCAGTGGTGGAGCCGCTCGAGGGACAACCCTTGGGCAATGGCACCATGGGAACCCTGGTCTGGACCACCCCGGGGGCCATCCATTTTCAGCTCAACCGCTGCGATGTTTTTGCCGTGAACAAGCACCACGCCGGCGACCAGGCCGGCCCAGCCGACTACGGCGGCGCCTGCGCGCGCATCGCGGTGGAGCTCGAAGGTGCCCCGTTTGGCGGCGGTGAGGCCTTTGCCCAGCGACTCAGCCTGGCGGATGCAGAGATCGCCATCACCGGAAAAGGTGTTCGCGCGCGGTGTTTCGTCTCTGCGGTATCCGACCTTCTCGTGTTGGAGGTGGACGACCAACGGTCCGCGCCCGGCCCGGTTCGCGTCACCGTGTTCCATTGGCGTCCGCCAGTGGTAGAGACCGGCGAACACCTCGCCCGCCGCGAATTTCGCCCCACCGAGGGCCGGGTATGCCTGGTCCAGCGTTTCGACGAGGGAGAACACTGCTCTGCCTCGGCCGTCGCCGCGCAGATGGCCGGAAGTGCGATTTCGTTTGCCGCCGACGGCTCCCAGATGCTCATCGCCCCCCCCACCGGCAAGACCACGCTGCTGGTCTCCAGTGCAGCCAGCCTGAGCGGCTTGGGGCAGACGGGTTCGAACCAAGGTGCTGGGAATCCCGAGGTGCTGGACGGGGTAGAAGCGACCGCGCTGCGCGTGCTGCAGGAGGCGGAGCCACACTCCTATGAGATGCTCCGCACTGAGCACGTGCGCTGGTGGGAGCGTTTCTGGCAACGGAGCTTCGTGCAGATCGAAAGTGCAGACGGCGTGGGCGAATTTATGGCGCGGGTCCGCAACCTGCACCTGTACTACATGGCGGCGACCTCGCGTGGCGCGCTTCCCCCCAAGTGGAATGGCTCCCTGTTCAACACCGAAGGCGACACCCGCGGCTGGGGCACCCAATTTTGGGTCTGGACGACGGAGATGCTCTATTTTCCGCTCTTCGCCGCCGATGCCATCGATCTCACGGAGCCCTATTTCGACATGTACCGGAGGCACTTGCCGGCTTGCGAGCGGGCAGCCCAGCAGCGGTGGGGGGTGACAGCGGGCGCTTTCTATCCAGAGACCACCCCTTTTGATGGCCCGGTGGTCCTTTCAGATGAGGTCGCCCAGGAGGTCCAGGATCTGCTGCTGGGCAGGAAGCCACACACCCAACTCTCAGAACACGCCAACGCCCAGTGTATTTTCGATGGGCACCTGCGGGTGACCCGCAGCCCCCATGATGGGCGTTATACGTATATCAGCCACGTCATCTCTTCTGGCAGCGAGTTGGCGATTCAGGCCTGGTGGCGCTATCGCTACACCGGGGACACCGAATGGCTCCGCACCCACGCGTACCCGCTGCTGCGCGGGACCGTCGAATTCTACCGGCATTTGGTCAGGAAGGACGCCGATGGACTCTACCACCTGCACGGCACCAACGCCCACGAAGATTTCTGGGGTGTCAAGGACAGTATCATGGACCTGGCGGCCATTCGGGGAACCACGCCCCTGGCCATACGTGCGGCGGAGATCCTGGAGCTAGACACCGACCTGCGGGCGCGGTGGCGGGGGCTGCTCGACGAACTGGCCCCCTATGCCCTGGGCAGTGATCGGGGCGCAAAGGCCTTGTCAGCAGGTGCCCTGGCCGACGATGTCTGGGCAGCAGGCCATCTCGAGGATGTGGACTGCCAGCACAACCCCGAGGATGTGTGGCTCAATCCGGTCTTCCCTTTTGAGGACTGGACCCTGGAAACGCGCCAGCCCGCACTGGACCAGATGGTGCAGAAAATACTGGATCTCGCCCCTCGCCATCTTTCGGTCCTGGGAGGCGCTCAGACCAACACGGCGATTCGCACGCCGATTGCGGCGGTCCGGGCAGGACGCGGGGAGGAACTGCCGCTGATCTTGGCCAGCTACTACGCCGCCTTCAGGCTGCGCCTGCCCAATGGCATGAGTTTGTTCGAGGGACCTCAGGCCCACTCCATCGAGCATCTGGGGTGCCTCACCACCGTCCTACAGGAGGGCCTGCTGCAAAGTGTCTCGCCACGCCCTGGTCAACCAGAAATCGTGAACGTTTTTCCCGCCTGGCCCAAGGCGTGGAACGCCTCGTTTCGCTTGTTGGCGCGAGGCGGATTCCTGGTGACGGCAACTTTTCGCCACGGCGAGGTGGCCTTCGTCGAACTCGAGTCGCGACTGGGCGAAACCTGCCAATTGCGCAATCCCTGGAAGGACCCGTGTCTAGTCACCGAACTTGGAGGAGACACCAAGGAACTGGAGGGCGAGATCCTTCGCTTGGACACCGAGCGCGGCAAGCGGTACCGCGTGCTGCCCAAGGGTGCGCCTCAACCCGCGCCGGAACACCTTTCATCGAGTCCGACGACGGAGCCGGCGTCCTACGCGCTGCCAGTGCCCGACGGTACGACCGTGCATCGGGGTACTCTCGGTCGGCACGCCTAGCAATGCGTTCCGGCAAAAAACCAACACCTGAGAAAGGAGGATCTAACCATGCCCAAAGAAATCCGCATCCAATACTGCACGGCCTGAAACTACCTCCCCAAAGCCGCCGGTCTGGCGGAAGCGATTCTCACCGAATACAAACAGCGCATCGCCGGCCTCACCCTGGTTCCCGGTTCGGGCGGCTGTTTCGAGGTGAGCGTAGACGGCGTCCTGGTCTTCTCCAAGCTGCTCAAAGGCCGTTACCCCGAATACGGGGAGATCAGCGCACACCTGTGAAAACCTCCCTTTTAGAGGAGTCGGGTATCAGTAGATATCCAAAAAACGCTTTGACAAGACCGCCCTCTCTTTGGTACATTGATCTATGCGCCTTTTGGGGCGCGGTTCTGTGGCTTCTGCCCTTTCAAAATGGGAGGTGCCTATGCCATCGGTCCGCAACTCCTTTTCAAGACAAGGGAGGTAAATATGCCACCCGACTGTAATCGGCGGCTGGGGTAACCAGCATCTTCCAGCCGCCCTCCCTCGAGTTACCCACTCAATCAGCGTTCCACCACCCGTTTTGGGGACAAGGGGAGGTAAATATGCCACCCGATTGTATACAGCGGCTGGAGTGATTGGCAGCTTCTAGCCGCCCACTTTCGACCTACCCGCTAGCTCAGCACTGATCTACGGCCTGCCCGATCGGCGCTGAATCCAGAGTCTGCCACAGACTCTTCTATTAGTAGATCGCAAAAATCCCTGCTCACGAACCCGAGCAGGGATTTTTTATTTTTCTTGCCGGTGTTCGCCAACGCCTTTATATTTCGGTTCGCTATCGCGAACTACCCGACTCCCCTAACTGTCCATGCCCTGCATCCTCGCCGAAAACCTGGTAAAAACCTACCACATCTCCCAGCGTCAACCCGGAGTCTGGGGCGCGATGCGCGGCCTGATTCACCGCCAGCACCGCACCCTGCACGCCCTGGACGGAGTCTCCTTTGCCATCGAGCCGGGTGAACTGGTCGGCTATATCGGCCCCAACGGGGCCGGGAAGTCCACCACTGTAAAAGTGCTCTCCGGCATCCTGGTGCCAGATGCCGGCCGCTGCCTGGTGCTGGGCCACGTGCCCTGGCAGGACCGCATCGCCCATGTGGGCCGCATCGGGGTGGTCTTTGGCCAGCGCACCCAGCTGTGGTGGGACTTGCCGGTGATCGAGTCCTTTGAACTTTTGCGCGACATCTACCGGGTGCCGGCCCTCGACTACCGCCGCCGCTGCGATGAATTGATCGCCATTCTCGAACTGGCACCCCTGCTGGACATGCCGGTGCGCCAGCTCTCCCTGGGCCAGCGCATGCGCTGCGACCTGGCCGCCTCCCTGCTACACGGTCCGGAATTACTCTTCCTGGACGAGCCCACCATCGGCCTGGACGCCATTTCCAAACTGGCGGTGCGCGACTTTGTCCGCCGGCTCAACCGGGAGCGCGGCACCACGGTGATCCTCACCACCCACGACATGGACGACATCGAGGCCCTGTGCAGCCGGGTGTTGCTCATCGACGGGGGCCGCATTCTGCTCGACGACACCGTCGAGGGCCTGCGCAACCGGGTATCCTCCGAGCGCCGGCTGATCCTCGACCTGGCCGACGAGGGTGTCGTCTTTGACGACCCCCAGGTGCGCCTGCTCCGCCGCGAAGGCCGCCGGGTTGAACTCTCTTTCGACCCCGAGGAGACGCCGGCCGCCGCCCTCATCAGCCGGCTCACGGCCCAACACGCGGTGCGCGACCTCTTTGTGGAGAATCCCCCCATCGAGGAGATCATCGCCCACCTCTACCGCCAAAACCAGGGATGAAGCCGTACCTAGCCCTGCTCAGCGCCCAGTTCCGCGCCCTGCTCCAGTACCGGGCCGCGGCCCTAGCCGGCCTCTTCACCCAGGTTTTTTTTGGCTTGGTCATCGTCATGGTGTACGAGGGTTTCTACCGCTCCACTGCGGCAACCCCGCCGCTGAGCTATCAGCAGGTGGTGACCTACACCTGGCTGGGCCAGGCCATGCTGGGCTTGATCCCCTGGAACGTGGACCCCGAGATCCGCAATCTGATCCGCACCGGCGGCGTGGCCTACGAACTTTTGCGCCCCCTCGACCTGTACAAGTTCTGGTTCACCCGCTGCCTGGCCCGGCGCAGCGCCCCCACCTTGCTGCGGGCCCTGCCCATGCTCGTCCTGGCCTACTTTTTCCTCGGCCTCCAACTTCCCCCCACCTGGACCTGCGGGTTGCTCTGGGTGGCGGCCAACCTGGGCGCCCTGCTGCTGTCGGCGGCCTTCACCACCCTGCTCTCCACCTCTCTCATCTGGACCATCTCTGGAGAGGGGACCAACCACCTGCTCATCTGCCTGATCATCCTGTGCTCGGGCCTGCAGGTCCCCCTGCCCTTTTTCCCCGACTGGCTGATCCCCCTGCTCGATGTGCTGCCTTTCCGCGGTCTTTTCGACACCCCCTCCCGCCTGTACCTGGGGCATATCCCTTCCTCGCAAGCCCTGCCAGTCCTGGCTCATCAGTTGTTGTGGTCCCTGGCATTGATCTGGGGGGGCCGCTGGGTCCTGGCTCGGGGCCTGCGCCGGCTCGAAGTGCAGGGAGGCTAGGGGTGGGCGACCTGCGCCTGCTTTTCCGCTACCTGGGCATCTCGGTGCGCAGCCAACTGGCGTACCGAGCCTCCTTCCTCATGCTCAGCGCTGGATACCTGCTCATCACCGTGTTGGAGTTCCTCAGCGTCTGGGTGCTCTTCTCCCGCTTCGGCAACCTCCAGGGCTGGTCCCTGCCCGAGATCGCCCTCTTCTATGGCATCATCAACATCGCCTTTGCCCTGGGAGAATCCGGGGCGCGGGGCTTCGACGCCTTTGGCGCCATGATCAAGGCCGGCGACTTCGACCGCCTGCTCCTGCGCCCGCGCAGCACAGCGCTTCAGGTCGCCGGCCAGGAACTGACCTTGAGGCGGGTGGGCCGACTCCTGCAGGCGTCGTGTATCCTGGGCTGGTCCGCTTTCACCCTGGATATCCATTGGTCCCTAGCCCAGTTCCTATTGCTGGGTGCCGCCATCCTGGGCGGGGCCTGCCTCTTCTACGGCCTGATGATCATCCAGGGGACCGTCTGTTTCTGGACCACCGAATCGCTGGAATTCATGAACGCCTTCACCAACGGGGGGGCCTTTGTCTCCCAGTATCCTTTCTCCATCTACCGCGAGTGGTTCCGCCACTTCTTCACCTTTGTCGTACCCCTGGCCTGCGTCAGCTATTATCCAGCCCTGGCCCTGCTGGGCCGCGCCGACCCACTGGGCTCGCCGGCGATCCTGCACTGGCTGGCCCCCCTGGTGGGCGTCGTCTTCCTAGGGGTGTGCCTGCAACTGTGGCACTTTGGCGTGCGCCACTACCGCTCCACCGGCAGTTGAACCACCGCCCTCGCGCCTTTATTTTCTCGCTCATGCCTGTCCTGCTCCTCTCCCTGTGCCTGTTGTGGGCCTGCGGCGACCGGTCCACCGGCCCAGACCAGGGCGCGGCCCGCCTGGTCGCCGGGGTGGACTTCGACCGCCTCTTCGCCCCACCCACCCAGGAAGAACTGGCGGCCATCAGCGCCGAATGGGCGGCCGGCCCCGCCCCCTCCGCAGTGTATTCCGAAGTACTCAGCACCACCGTGTTTCTAGGCGCCAAGAACGCCACCCTGCGTATCCTCGCCTATACCGTCGCCGGCTCGCGCCTCTATGGCGCCCTGCTCGTCCCCCAGGGTGCGACCCCTAACAGCCTGCCCTTGATCGTCTACGCCCACGGGGGCGACCAGGGAGTCAGCATCGAGGAGTTCCAGCTGATCAGCCTTGGCATGGGCCAAGCCCGCGGCCAGTATGCCTATGCCCTGCCCACCTTCCGCGCCGAGGCCCTCCGTTACGGCCAACAGATTTTCATGTCCGAAGGGGAACCCCGTCCCTGGGATGGCGACGTGGACGACGGCCTGGGCCTCATCGCCGTGGCCCTGGCGGCCGAGCCGGCCTTGGACCCGACACGCCTCGGTGCCGTGGGCATCAGCCGGGGCGGTGCCGTGGCCCTGCTGATGGCCGTGCGGGACGCGCGTATCACTAGGGTGGTGAACTTTTTTGGGCCTACGGATTTGCTGGATGTTTTCGGGCAGGAGATCGCGGAGGAGGCGCTGCTGGGCAGGGCGCGGCAATTGCCCGGATTGGATTATCTGAACCGGACGCTCTTGCAGCCGCTGAAGGACGGAACCCTGGGGATTGCGGAGGCGCGGCTGGCGTTGATCCGCCGCTCCCCGGTGTATTTTGCCGACCGCTTACCCGCGGTACAGCTACACCACGGCACCGCCGACCCCGTGGTGCCAGTGAGCCAGGCCCAGCGCCTGATCGACGCCATGCAGGCCCTGGGGCGCGGCGCACCCAATTTCGAGTACTACCTCTATCAGGGTGGTGGCCACCACCCCCTGACCCTGCCGGGAAGCCTGGAGCGGGCCCAGCGCTTCCTGGCCCCTCTGCGGCAGCCTGCCCCGGCCTTCAGCGCCGCCCTCGCCTACTGATCCCGGCCCAGGAGTGAAAGCTGCACCGTGGCGACCTTGGGCATGATGTACGCGTCGCAACCGGAAAAGGGGTGCCGGCCGCCGATGCAGTAGGTACACAGGTTTTTTTCCGGCATGCCCGAGTTGCCGTACGCCTCCAGCATGCCCTCTACCGAGATGTAAGCCACCGGCATACCCATCTGGCGGCCGATCTCCTCCTCGCTGCGGCCCCGGGCGATGAATTCGTCGCCGGGCGGCGGCTCGGGAGGCATGTCCACCCCAAAGTGGCAACCGCGGGGGACCCCGTCTTTGCCGATAATGCCGATGGGTGGAGTGTAGCTGACCAGATAGGCCTTCTTGACCTTGGCCTCCTTGTAGAGCAGGTCCCGCGCCCGCTTGGAGTTGTTGCCGCGCACGATGCTGTCGTCGATCATCACCACCGTCTTGCCCTCCAGGGACCGCTCGGTTCCGGGCAGCAGGTGGAGGTTTTCGCCGATAGACTGCTTGCGGTCGCTGGCGGTGGTCCCCTGGAAAGAACGCTCCCCCCGCATCTTGTAGAACACCGGCATGAAGGGCAAGCGCGCTTTGTTGGCGTAGGCCCGGGCCGCCACTTCCGGGCAGCGGGGCAGGAAGGTCACCAAATCGGCGTCGGCCGGCCTGAATTCCCCCGCCAGCACCTCGCCCAGCGACTCGCGGATGCGGCGCACACTCACCGCGTTGAGGATGGAGTCTACGTCGGCGATGTAGTTCCACTCAAAGAAGCAGTGGGCCAGCCGCGGCTCAAAAAGGGTCTCCTTGGTGTAGTTCCCCTCGGCGGTGAGATGGTAGATGGACCCCGGCACCAGGTCCTCGACATAGTCGCCGCCGTTCTTGCGATAGGCAATGTCCTCGGAGGCCACTCCGTACTTGCCGTCCTTCCAGCTGAGCACCCCCGGCTTGATGCCGGTGCGGTCCCGCAGCACCATGACGTCGCGCTTGCGCTTGTCGGCAATGGCCATGGTGTAGGCCCCCGGAATCCGGCGCAGGAAATTGTACTCCCCGTGCATCCGGTACACGTGTAAGAGGGCCTCGGTGTCACAGGTGGTCTTGAGCTGGTCGAGCGGGACCTCCTTGTAATATTCGGGGTCCACCTGGCCGTTGTGTACGGCGGCCATGTCGCAATCCCAGATCATGATGTGGTTGTCCCGGTGCTCGGGTCGGCCACCCACCACGTGGGGATGGGCGTCTTCGAGGATGCGATCCTTGCGCCCCCGGGTAGCGTAGCGCACGTGGGCCATATAGGTGTGGTAGTTGGGGCTGGGCAGGATCTTGTGTAAATCGGTGATGTCGAAACGCTCCACCCCGCCAGCCCATTTGATCACATCGATGCGGTTGTCGCCCACCGCGGCGATGCCGGCCGCCTCCCGGCCCCGGTGCTGCAGGGAACGGATAAACCGGTGGGCATCGTGTAAGGTGTGGGCAACGCTGAATCCGCAGTTGTGGCGGACCTGGTGTTCCATCGGTTTACCTCTGGGTCAGATGGTGGGTGGGTGGCAGCATGAAAGGAACCTCAGCGCACACAACCGGGAAAAGTCCGGCCCTGGATAGGATAGTACTCGGGTGCCTCGCCTTCGCCGGTGTAGCGGGAGTGGGAGGACATGTAGGACAGGGCGATGGCCCGCCGCCACTGGTCGGAATGGTTGGGCGCGGTGTAGTGGGGCAGCAGCGAGTGGAAAAAGAGCCCACTGCCCGCCTTCATCGGCACCAGCCGCATCTCGTCAAAGGAATACTGACCCTCAGCGACCACAAAATCGTCGGGCACCCGCTCGTGGGGCAGCGGCCCGCGCAGATGACCGCTGGGCAACACCCCCATGCAGCCATTTTCTGGCGTGGCGTCGTCGAAGGGAAACCAGCACGAGCACAGGGCCATGGGATGGATGGGCCAGTAGGGGGAGTCCTGGTGCATGCCCTTCTGCGAGCCCACCTGGGGAGGTTTGAGCAGCAGAGAATTGCGGAACATCTTCACGTCCGGGCCCAGGATCTGGGCGATGATGCCGACGATGTTTTTGTTGCGGCCCAGGCCGTTGAACAGGTCGTCCCCCTCCACCAGATTGTCGATCTTGCGGATCCCGTCGCCCCAGGCCTCTACCGCTAATTCCCCCCGCTGCACCCGGGGTTCCACCTGAATCCTGAGTTGGTCGGCGGGCCGGCCACCGTGGGTGTACTCGCGCAGGCGCTTGCCCAAGGCCCGGACCTGGGCGGCGGGGATCAGGTTCTCCACCACCGCGAAGCCCTCGCGGTGGTAGGTGGCCAGTTGTTCCTCGCTCAGTCGTACCGGGCCTCGGCTCATCATCCACCTCCTTGTACTTACACCTAGAAAGACGGCACCGAGCCTTTTTTCAGCAACTGTCCCGGCAAACCCGGGCGATCCCGCCCTTCACCTCAGCAGCAGCAACTTGCGCAGCGCACTGGTCCCCCCTGCCTGCAGCCGGTAGAGGTACACGCCGCTGGCCAGGGCATGGCCCTGATCGTCGCGGCCGTCCCAGCGCAAGGTGTAGGTACCCGCCTCACGGCTGCCCGCGGCCAGGACCGCCACCTGCTGCCCGGCCAGACTGTAGACGGCCAGCTTCACCTCGGCCGGGGCCGGCAGGGCAAAACGAATCATGGTCTCGCTGTTGAAAGGGTTGGGATAGTTCGGTGCCAGGGAGAAGACCGGCGGCAGCACCTGGGTGCCCTCCTCCAGCACCGCCGTGGCCGAAGGGCCCGGAGGCGCTACCAGGCGCAGATCGTCGAGATAGAAGGTGCCCGTCAGGTTGCCGGAAAAACGGATGGCTTCGATCCAGTCCTCTGCTTTGAGGTCTGCCAAGGGAATCTCAATCAACTGCCATTCCCGCCGCTCCAGATCCACGCGCAAGGCCTCGCTGCCCCGCTGCAGGTCTGCCACCTTTCGCTTGGGCCCTTCCAGGCTCATCACCAGGGACTTGACCTGGGGGCCCTGCAAATCGCCGGGATGGAAGGCAAAGCGCAGGGCGCTGAAGCCAAAGGGGGGCACCGGCTGGGCCGCGCGCAACTCCACCTCCCAGTTGACCACCGACCGCTCCGGCTTTACCTGGAAGGCCCCTGCCCCTTTCCCGCGGTATATCGGTCCTGAGGTGCCAAAGACCGGGACCTGGCCCCCCGCCTTCCCCGTTGCCAGCCAGCCGGCCCCCAGGGCATCGTCCAGGATCAGCACGTCGCCGGCCGGCACCACGGTGATGGTTTTGCTGAGCGTCACGCTGTAGCCCGGGCGCAGTGGGTCCTGGGAGACCCGCACCGCAATGGTCCGCAGCCCGGTCTGCCCCGACACCGGCAAGGTGGTCTCCAGGCGAAAACTGCTGTCCCCCAGGGCCGCCAGCGCTTGCTCTGCCGGCCCGCCGAAATCGCTCAGGTCCACCGTGACCCTGGGCGCCTGGCCATCTGCCGCCAGGCGCAGGAGCCGCACCAGGGCCTCCACCTTGAGGGTGGTGCCCACGGTGATGGAGTCTGGCAGATTGTGCTGCCACTCACCGTGGACAAAACTGTGGCTGATCTTGAGCACCATGTAATTGCGGGCATTGCTGGTCACGTAGAGATTGCCCAGACTGTCGGCGACGATGCCCACCGGCATCCCCCACACGTCGCTGGATTCTGTGCCGGTGACGAAACCAGTGATGAAATCCCCGAGGCGCGCCCCGGACCCGTCGGGCTGGCTGAACAAAGCCACCACCTTGTGCCCGGGCACCGCGGCCAGGCTGCCCTTGATCTTGCCGTTGTGCAGGGCGACGAAGGCGGCGTTGCGAAAGCGGGGCGGGAAGAGGTCGCGGGTGTAGAAATACAAGCCCAAGGGGGCCAGATGCGCCGGCACCAGGGCCACGGGCCTTTTTTGCCTGGCGATGCGCAGGCTGTCCGCCCCAGTCAGGGGCAGCACCCCCACCTTCAGATAGAGATTCTCCACCTTGTCGAGGCGCTGCGAGCGCACCGCGGCCGAATGCTCGGGATCCAGGTTGAAGGCATCAAAGCTGGTGAAGTCGATGGGCGCCTGGTACCCGTGTACAAAGGGATAACCCATGAAGTCGTTTTCGCGGATGATGTCGATCCACTCCGCCGGCGCGTGCGGCCCGCCCAGATCGTAGCCGTTGTGGTCCCCCCACAACTCGTTGCTAAGGGGGTGGATGTCCAAACCCACCACATTGCGCATGCCGGTGGCAAAGATGCGCCGGCCGGTGCCGTCTAAATTAAATTCCAGGATCGCCCCCCATTCGGGATTGGGAGGCAGCGGCTCCAGGGTGTCGGCATTAAAGGGCTTTTCGGAGCGGCACAGATCGCAGGGCGCGCCGATGCCCACGTACAGCTTCTCGCGGACCCGGTCGATGGCGATGGTGCGCGTGGTGTGCCAGCCGTTTTCGCAGCAGGGTCCGGGCGAGGGCAACTCGGCCAACATCTGACGCTCTTCGTAGACCAAGTCGCCGTCGGTGTCTCTGAAACGCAAGAGCTGGTGGGTGTCGCCCACGTACATGTAGCCATTGTAGAAGGCCATATTGTTGGCCTCGGCAAAACCCCGGGCCGCAATGATGACCTGGTCGGCCACCCCGTCCTGGTCCCGGTCCGGCAGGGCCAGGATCTGATCGGCCCCCATGTTGGACAGATGTAACACCCCCTCGGGACTAAAGGCCAGGAAGCGGGGATTCCTCAACCCTTCGGCGGCAAAGACACTGACCGAGAACCCGGGTGGCAGGTTGAGTACATGGGGGGGGATCTGGCTGAATTGATCCGGTATGCCCACCTCTACCGGCTGGAGTTGCAGGTCCACGGTCTGGGTGAGTTGGGAGGTGCCTGCCGGATACTCTTCTCCCTGCGAAAAGCCAGCGGTCCCTATCAGGGAAAGGCAGCAAGCCAAAAACCGCTGCGGGATGTGCCCCTTCGCCCCAAAGCGCATGTCTGCCTCCCTATCGGTTAATACCTCAGCAACTCTTCGCGGGTGAAAAACCAGGCCCGCCGCGCCGTCCCCAGCATGGCGCGGAAACTGACCTGAGGAGGCTGGCAGGGCGGCATGCCCGAGCGCAGGGGCTAGATCACCTGCGCCTGTGCCTGCACCTTTTCCCAGTGGCGCTGCGTCAGTTCCTCCAACTTGGCGTCGTCGCATTTATCCACTGGCTCGCGCAGACTGTCGGGGAGCTGGGGCAGCACATAGAAGTTGGAGGCGGCCACGTACGCAAAGATAAAGGCCCAGCGGGGCTGCGAACTGGTGTTGGGGTCGGAGGCGTGCAGGGTGTTGCCGTGGAAGTAGAGGGCCGATCCTGGGGCCATTACGCCATGGACCTCCTCCAGATGCTGCAGGGCGATCTCGACGCGCTTGGGGTCGGCGGCCAGTTGGGAACCGGAGGATTGGTGGTCCAGCCGGCCCAGGCGGTTGGAGCCCTTGACCACCCGCAGGCAGCCGTTGGCGCGCGTGGCCGGATCGAGAGCCACCATGACGCTGACAAAGTCGGGATAGAGGAACTCCCGGTGGTGGTAGCCGTAATCCTGGTGCCACTGCCACCCGCCGGTATTGGGGTCTTTCATGGTTTCCAGGTGGTAGAAGTGGCGCATCTCCTCCCCGAACAACTGCTCCATGGGTTCGACCAGGCGTCGGCTGCGGCCCACGGCGCTGTACGCATCGTCGCCAAAGTGGGGGCTGTACGCCAGTTTGGTGTCCAGGCCCTGGCCCTCGTAGTTGTGGTTGAGCTTGGTCTCACCAGCCAGTTGCCGGTCCCCGCGGGCAATGCGCAGGATGCGCTCTATCTCCGCTGAGGAAAAGAGGTTCTCGACAATGACGAAGCCGTCTTCCTCAAACTGCTCGATCTGCTGGGCGCTCAGGACGCGATAGCTCATGGGGGCCTCTCGGCTACGAAGTTGTGCCTGGCCCTGCAAAGGCGCAAATTGTCCTCCAGGCAAACCAAAATCTCGAGCAATTTCCCCCATGAAGTCAAGGTATCTCTCAGCCGGGCTGATCCTGATGGGATGGGCCTTGGGGTGTTCTCCCCAGCCAGAGGAAAGGCCCCTGCCCGCGCCGGGAGAGGACCTGGCCGCCAAATCCCTGCGCTTTGTGGACGTGACCGCCCAGAGCGGCCTCGATTTCGTCCAGGTATCAGGCAGCCCAGCCCAGCGCTATATCCTGGAGGCAATGACCGGCGGGGTCGCCTTTCTCGATTACGACCACGACGGGTACCTGGACGTGTTTTTCGTCAACGGCACCCGGCAGGAAGCCCCGCCCCCCCAAGCGGGCAACCGCCTTTACCACAATGTGCCGGGGTCGGACGGGAATCGGGTGTTCCGCGATGTCACCGATGCAGCCGGCCTGAGACACTCGGGCTGGGGCACCGGCTGCGCCACCGGCGACTACGACAACGACGGCGACGTGGACCTCTTTGTGGCCGGCTGGGGTCCCGACCTGCTCTATCGCAACGAGGGTAATGGCACGTTCATTGACGTGACCGCAGCGGCGGGGGTGGGCGCCAAGGGCTGGGGCGCCAGCGCTGCCTTTGGCGACCTGGACCTGGATGGACATCTAGATCTCTACGTGACCCAGTACCTCGTCTTCGACCCGGCCTCGCCACCCAACGCCGGCCAACCGTGCCGGGGATATAAAGGTTTGGAGACCTTCTGCGGGCCGCACGGCATGACCGCTCAAGCGGACGTACTCTACCGCAATCTGGGGAACGGCCACTTCGCCGATATGAGTGCAGCCACCGGCATCGACCAGTACCGCTACCCCGGACTGGGGGTGGTCTTCACCGACTACGACAACGACGGCGACCCGGATATCTACGTGGCCAACGATTCGCAACCCAACCTGCTCTTTCGCAACGACGGGAACTGGCGCTTGCAGGAGGTGGCCGCCTTTGCCGGCGCGGCGTACAGCGAGGAGGGCCGATCCCAGGCCGGCATGGGTGTGGATGCCGGCGACTACGACAACGACGGGGACATGGACCTCTTCGTGACCAACTTCTCGGACGATGTGAACACCCTGTATCAGAACCAGGGCCACGGCGCTTTTGCCGATGCCACCGCCGCCGTGGGCCTGGGAGACAAACCCCGGCCCTACCTGGGCTGGAGCACCGCCTTTTTCGACGCGGACAACGACGGCTGGCTGGACCTCTTCATCGCCAATGGCCATCTGTACCCACAGTTGAAGGACCAAGCCTCGGGGCTGCGGTACGCCCAGCCCAGTCTCTTTTACTGGAACGAGGGCGGGGTGTTCCGCCGGGCCAGCCCTGGACCCGGACTGGAGGTGGCCAAGGTGAGCCGGGCGACGGCCTTTGGGGATTACGACAACGACGGCGACGTGGATCTGCTGGTGGTGAACCTCAACGATGCGCCGAATCTATTGCGCAACGAGGGCGGGAACCGCCACCACTGGCTGGGCCTGGAACTGCGGGGGACAGCGAGCAACCGGGACGGCATCGGCGCGCGGGTGACTCTTTTTGCTGGGCAGGGCAAGCAGGTGCGAGAGGTGAAGCGCGGCTACGGGTTCCAGTCCCAGCACGACGGGCGCGTGCTCTTTGGCCTGGGGCAGCAAGAACAGGTAGAGCGGGCGGAGATCCGCTGGCCCTCGGGCCAGGTCCAGGTCCTGGAGCGGCCCCCATTGGGCGCTTATCTGGTGGTAGAGGAGGGCCGCCCTGAACCCCTGGCCCAGTACGCAGCCCCCGCAGCCTCTGCCCCTGAGCCAAGCTCCCCCCAAGCGCCTGCCGGCCCCGCCACCGCAGCCCCCTACGCTGGTGAGGAACACTGGACCGCCGAGGACCACTACCAACACGGCGTGGCGCTCTACCGGCAGGGCCGGTACGAAGAGGCCCTGGAAGCCTTCCGGGCCTCCCTCCAGGGCCGGCCAGACCATCTGCCCACCTATTACTCCCTGGGAGTTACCCTCTTTGGCGGATTGGGAAGGTCAACGGAAGCCGCAACC
>CAMAVQ010000029.1 GCA_945861755.1 Gemmatimonas phototrophica | reverse complement strand
GGCCATCGATTGCAGCATCCTCCACCAGCTCTCTTTCTGGGACGGGTTGGTGGTTGCCAGCGCTGCCAGCGCCGGGTGCGAGGTGTTGATGACCGAGGATCTCAACAGCGGCCAGGTCATCCGCGGAGTTAGAATCCAGAACCCCTTTGAGCTTTGAGCCGGCCCCCCCAGGACCAAGTCATTTCAGTTCCACCAACTGTATCGATCCGTCTACAGGGACCAGAAAAGACCGTGGGCTCAGTGGCATCGGCAAAAGGGGTTCCAGCACTTCCCCTGCTCTGGTCATTATTGCCTTTTTCCCCTGGCGCAGGTGGCCTATGCAAGCCTCATTTATGTTGCCTATCTTGATGCTCTTAGATGGTGGAGATCTTCCCACCAGGAAAAGAGGTGCCCATGTCCGTCCGCACGACCATCCACCTCGATGAGGATCTCTATGCTCATCTGAAGAGACGGGCCTCTTCCCGCAAGATGAGCCAGTTCATCAACCAAGCCATCGCCGAAAAGCTCAACCATCTAGAGCAGGCCGATCGCGAATCCGCCATGAAGAACGGGTACCTGGCGAGCCGCAAGGACCGCGCCCAGCTCAGCAAGGATTGGGAGGCCGTGGACGGCGAAGGATGGCAGGGATGAAGTTTCCCCGGCGCGGCGGAACCTACCGGGTCAGCCGCGCCGGCTGAAGAAACGGCTGGGCACCATCGGCTCCGAACGGATAGCGACAGTTGACCAGGCGATTCGCCTCAGCCTTTCGGTCTGAATGATGGGGAACGATCTTCAACTGACCCCAAACGCATTGAACATGTCATGGCTGTGAACGACACAAAATCGCCAGGAAGCATAGAAACAACGGGGATAACCTTGAAGAAAAATGAGCGCTATACAGTACGCTACATGCATGTAAAATATTGTTTATATTGATCGTATGCCTGGTCTCACATACCAGAGGTCACTGGTTCAACTCCAGTATCGCCCACCATCAAAATGAGGGCCGCGAAGCACAGAAATTGCGCTTCGCGGCCCTTCTTGTTTTTGTCGGTAAAATATTGATTTAAAATACATTATGGACTTTTCCGGAGCGGTATGGCCTGCGCTGGTCAGGCACAGGCACTTTGTTGACAGATGAGCTATCATCGTGTACACTTTTGTGTATACAGGGAGGGTGGTATGCGTTTTGTGAGTGTCCGAGAGTTGCGCGGCAAGTCGGCGGCCATCTGGAAGGAACTGGCCGAAGAAAAAGACTTGGTAGTCACCTCCAACGGTAAACCCATCGCCTTGCTGTCGGCAACTTCGGAAGAGCTGCTGGAAGAATCGCTGGTGGCCGTGCGCCGCGCCCGCGCGCTGGCGGCGGTGACGGCCATGCAACAGGCGTCCCTGAAGGCTGGCACGGACCGCATGTCCTCGAAGGAGATCGACGCGGAGATCCACGCGGTGCGGCAGGCCCGTTCCCGGTGAGGGTAGTGCTGGATACCAACGTCTTGGAATCTGGTCTGCTCTCTCCCTACGGAGTGCCGGGCGAGTTGGTGCGGCTGGTGGCCATCGGCGCCTTGCAGCTGTGTTATGATGCCCGCATTCTGGCTGAGTACCGCGAAGCCCTCCTGCGACCAATTTTCCCTTTTGTCCAGACTCAAGTGGAAGCGCTGCTGGATCAGGTCAAGGCCGGGGGCCTGATGGTAGGTGCATTGCCCTTGCGGACGCCGACGCCAGATCCCGATGACGAGGTTTTCCTGGGCGTCGCCCTAGCGGGTTTGGCCCAGCACCTGGTCACGGGAAACACCAGGCATTACCCGGTGAAATGCCGGCAGAAAGTGCGGGTGGTGTCGCCAGCCGAATTCCTGGCTTGGTATCGGCAACAAAGGCCACCTGCTCAGGAAGAATCCGGCCCCTGAGTGGGCAGCCAACTTCCGTGCAACAAAGAAGGCCCGAAGCGGTGTTCCCTACCGCCACCGGGCTGGTTTAGCAACTGAACTACCCAGGCGCAACGGAGAACACCTGCTCCTCATCACCAAGGGGTATGACATGCAGGAAGTTTTTAGCGACGAAGAGAGCACCCTGCGGCTCTACTTTGACGATATCGCCGCGTCGAAGCCGCTGTCGCGTGAACGCGAGGTGGAGTTGGCTGCCCGTATCCAGCAGGGCGACCTCCAGGCCCGCGACGAACTGGTGCAGGCCAATCTGCGCTTCGTCATTGACGTGGCCAAGAACTATCAAAACCGGGGGTTATCGCTCTCCGATCGGATCAGTGCCGGCAACCTGGGGCTGCTGACGGCAGCCGAGCGTTTCGACGGCACCAAGGGGTTCAAGTTTATCTCTTATGCGGTGTGGTGGATCCGGCAGTCCATCCAGCAGACCATTGCCGAACATGTCCGCACCGTACGTCTACCGCTCAACAAGCTGAGCCTACTCAAGGACATCTCCAAGGTCTCTCGCCGGTTGGGCCAGGGCCGCGAGAGTGAGCCGGGTGTGGAGGAGATCGCCGCGGAGTTGAAGGTCTCTGCCGCGGAGGTGCGAGACACCCTGCTCAGCGCCCGCACGGTGCGCTCCCTGGACGAGGCGGTAGGAGAAGACGATGAGCGCAGCCTGCTCAATACCCTGGCTGACACCCGTCAGGCCGCCCCCGACACCGACGTGTTGCGCGAGTCAGCCCGGGAGCAGTTGGAAAACGTGCTCAACAGCCTCGACGATCGCGAATTACGCATCATCCGCCTCTATTTTGGCCTCGATGGCAATGAGGCCCTTACCCTGGAACAGATCGGCGGCCTGTTTAACCTCACCCGCGAACGGGTGCGTCAGCTCAAGGAGCGGGCGCTGGGCAAACTCCGACACCCGGCCCGCGCCTCCGCGCTCTTGGCACTAGTAGGCGAGGTGGAGGACCAGGATGGTCAGTAGGGCTCTTGCGCAACGACCCTTTGCTAAGGGCGCGTAATTCCGATTCGCAATCTGAATGGATGCAGGCCATGTCCGAGCAACTCCACGACTCCACCCTTTTCGACAGCGATGCCGGCAAGGTGGAAGCCATCACCGAAGTCCGGCGCGAAGCAGCGCTGCTCAAAACGGGCGCTTTGCAGAATGCGATCTTCAACAGCGCCAACTTCTCGAGCATCGCCACCGACGAGAAGGGCGTCATTCAATTATTCAATGTCGGTGCCGAACGCATGCTGGGCTACGCGGCCACCGATGTGCTGGACAAGATCACCCCGGCCGATATTTCCGATCCGCAGGAAGTGATTGCGCGCGCCAAGGCGTTGAGTCTCGAACTAGGCACCCCGATTACCCGGGCTTCGAAGCACTGGTCTTTAAGGCCGCGCGCGGCATCGAGGACATCTATGAATTGACCTATATCCGCAAGGACGGCAGCCGTTTTCCGGCGGTGGTGTCGGTCACCGCGCTGCGCGACGTCCACGATCACGGCGGCATCATCGGTTATTTGTTGATCGGCACTGACAATACCGCGCGCAAACAGGCCGAAGAGGAGCGGATGAAGCTCGATCAGCGCCTGCGCGACCAGCAGTTCTACACGCGATCACTCATCGAATCCAACATCGACGCCATCTCGCGCTGATCGAGTCCGGGAAATTCTCGATGTCGCATGAACCGCTGTCGCTCGCCGAAGTCATGACCGAATGCCAGACCATGATCGAACTGCAGGCGCAAAAGGGCGGCATTAACCTGATCTTCCCCCAATTCTAAAATCCCTGCTTTGTCAGGGGCGATCGGCATCGAACTGGCGCGCAGCCTGCTG
Organism: Gemmatimonas phototrophica; assembly: GCA_945861755.1. Classification (GTDB taxonomy): domain Bacteria; phylum Latescibacterota; class UBA2968; order UBA8231; family UBA8231; genus SICG01. The sequence goes on along the minus strand of CAMAVQ010000029.1, from coordinate 29,705 downwards.
CCGAAGGTGATCCTGATGGATATTAATCTGCCTGATATCAGTGGTTTTGAGGCGCTGAAAATCTTGCGCGAAGACGCCAAGACCGCGCACATCCCCGTGGTCGCTCTCAGCGCCAATGCCATGCCGCTCGACATCGAGAAAGGCCTGAAGGCTGGGTTCCTCCGCTATCTCACCAAACCCATCAAGATCAATGAGTTCATGGACGCGCTGGATATGGCGCTAGACCTTCCGGCGCGAAAGATTTTATCAGCAAACCCTTTGATCTGGCCGAGGTGCTTGCACGCGTTTACAACATGCTGGAAGTGCGTCTGCTGCACCTGGAAACGAAGAACTACAGCAAAGCGCTGCTCGTCAAGGAAACGCTGCTCGGTTTGTTAAACGGTGCCCTCGTCGGGCTGATCGCGGCGATTGTCATGTACGTGGTCGCCACCATCCAGCACTTGCCCACCGCATTCGTGCTCAGCCTAGTGGTGTTCCTCGCCATGACCGGCAGTTGCATCATCAGCAGTATTTGCGCCGCCATCGTGCCGCTGACGCTGAAGAAGCTCGGTGCCGACCCCGCCGTCGCTTCGGGCATTTTCGTCACCACCGCCACCGACATGGTGAGCATGGGCATGTTATTGGGGCTGGCGACGCTGCTGGTGAATTGATGGTTGGCGTCGGATCCCAAGTGTGTATCCGCCCCCGCAGCAAGCTGCCAAGCGCTACAACTCGCTCTTGCGATAGCCAAACGCCTCTGGCCGGAACAAATCCGGATTCAGCCGCGCCCCCAGGCCAGGCCCGCGCGGGATGGGCAGACTGCCCTCGCGGATCTCGACATCGAGGTCGATCAGGTCCTTGTACGTAGTCTGGATCTGCGCCCGCATCGTTTCCTGATACAGGCCATTGCCCACCGCGGCCAGCACCTGCAAGCCTGCCAGCAGGGTCAGCGGACCGGTCGCGTCGTGCATGCTCACCGGAATGTTGTAAACCTGCGCCAGGCGCGCCACCCGCACGGTTTCGGAGATTCCCCCCACCCAGGTCGGGTCGATCATCACATAATCCACTGCCCGTTTCTCGAGCGCAGCTGCGTAATCGGGCGCGCTGAGCAACATCTCACTAGCCGAGATCGGCATGCGGCTCTGCCGGCGGAAATCGGCCAGCATGTCGAGATTGTCCATCTTGATGATGTCCTCCAACCAGAGCGGATTCAGGGGGCGTAGGGCTTCGGCGATGCGTAATGCCGCCGGCAATTGGAAATGGGCGTGCCCGTCGATCATCACCTCGATGTCCATGCCCACTGCTTCGCGGATCTGCTCCAGCGGCCGCAGCGCCTGGCGGATATCCGCGTCACTGATCCGCATCGGGCCGTGTTCGATGGCGGGCAGGTCGAAGGGCCAGATCTTCATCGCCGTGTACCCCAGATCGATCAGCTCTTTGGCCAGCTCGACGGGATGGTGGAAGTAGTTGTACGAATCAGAGATCGGCCCGGGCCTGCCCACCGATCCCATACCTGGCCACCCCTGCCACCCCACCTGCGCCTGCGGGACTGCCTGCGCCTGGATACCATAACTGGGATTGCCGCAACTATTGTACACCGGCACCCGGTCTCGCACCGGCCCGCCGAGCAGGCGGTATACCGGCTGTTTGCACACCTGTCCGAGGATGTCCCACAACGCCAGATCGATGGCCGAGATGGCGCGCATCTCCACCCCGCGCACGCCGATATTGGCCATGCGTTCGTACAGAAAACGCCAGTGCGACTCGATGGCCAGGGCATCTGCCCCGAGCAGGCGCCGCGCGAAGTAGTCGTGGATCATGCCCGAGATGGCCTGGCCGCAGAAGTAGGTCTCGCCGTGGCCGATGATGCCGGCGTCCGTATGTACGCGCAGCAGCACCAGGTGGGGGGCAAAGGCCGTCGGCAACACCGTCTCGATGGCAGTGATGCGGATGGCGCTGTCTTCCAGCGGCACGGCGGGCAGATGGCGACGGCCGGGCACATTGGGCTGGCCGGCGATCTGGTCGGCGTCGATGTTGAATGCTTTGGGTGGCATGGCGGGTTTCCAGTGGGTTGTGAGGGTCATCAGGGCGCTGGGAGGCACGCATTCAGCCCGGCAGTTTTAGCTTGCTCAGCACTTTTCTGTCGATATAGAAGGTGCCAAAAGGAACAAAAGAGGCCACCAAAATTAGCCAGGCCGTGGTTTTGAACTTCCACTGGTATTCCGCCCCGACGCTCAGTGCATTGAAGACAAAGAGCAAAAACAACACACCGTGAATGGGTCCAATCACCTCCACAAGCACAGGGTGCCCGTATAGGTGTTTTGCCGGAACAGCAATGCCGACCAGCAACAGCAGCGAAACCCCTTCGAGCAGCCCGAGGAACCGCAGTCGTCCGATATTAGAATTGAAATAGCTCTTCACCGCCAAAATATCCTCCGCTAGGTCCACTACAGACCTTGATAATTAAAAATACGCTTTCAGGGCTTGATACGGCCAGGGGCAGGGGGTATACTGAGAGCCAGTATGCAATTCGCCCGGATCGATTGAAATCGCGCTCTACCCCATTGGCAGGAGGACTCTTTCATGGAATACCGGAGGCTCGGACGCACTGAATTGCAGGTTTCGGCACTCGGCTTCGGGGCCTGGGAGATCGGCTGGACCCGTCCCGAAGAAGGGGATGAGGTGGGGCGGCTGCTGAACCGGGCCCTGGATCTGGGCATCAACTTCATCGACTCCTCGGCAGCCTACCGCTGGAGCGAGGAACTGATCGCCAAATATGTGGGACACCGCCGCCGCGAATTTATCTTTGCCACCAAATGCGGGTCGGGACGGGTGCTAGAGCCCGACGGGGAATGGGTGCAGACCCTGGACTATTCGGCCAAGGCCGTCGAGCCGCAGATCGACCGCAGCCTCCAACGCCTGAAGACCGACTACCTCGACATCATCCAATTACACAGCCCCTCGTACGAGGACGTGGCCTTCGGCGATGGGCTGGAGGGGCTTAAAAAGGCACAGGCCAAGGGCAAGGTGCGCTTCATCAGCCTGTCGGCCGACGGCGAGGCCGCCCAGAAGGCCATCGAGATCGGGGAATACGACACCCTGCAGCTCACCTACAACATCCTCGAACAGGAACCCGCCGCCCTCATCGCCGCCGCCCGTCAGCAAAATATGGGCATCATCATCAAAAACCCCATCGCCAACGCCCTGTACGAGCAGCCCAGGCCCACCGGCGACAGCGCCGCGCTGTGGGACCGGGCCCAAACACTCCTGACGCCTGACTGTATCGGCGATCTTCACCGCGTCGAGGCCGCCCTCCGCTGGCTTCTGGGCAACCGAGACGTCCACACCGCCATCGTCGGCACCACCAACCTCCGCCACCTGGAGGCCAACGTGGCCTTCGCCGAACGCGGCCCCTTGCCAGCAACGATGCTGGCCGAAATCCAGCGGCGCTTTGCCCTGGCCGCAGCGGCGACACCTCCTCACCAGTAAGAGCCGTTCCTATTCCGGCACCCGCCACACCGGGACTGTGATCCCCTCGTTCGGCTGGCCCAGATTCTCCCGGTACAACTCGGGCCGGCGGGCCCGCCGGTAGCGGTGACCTCCGGCCAACTCCAGTTTGTCGGGCGTGAAAAGAGCGGTGGCGATCTCCTCGTCGAAACTGCGGCACTCGGCCAGAATCTCCCCGTACGGGTCGAGCAGCATGGACAGGCCGGGCTTGAGCTGGTCCCCGTCCATGCCGATGGGGTTGCTGAATACATAATACACGCCATTGTCATACGCCCGGGCCGGCAACCAGCGCAGCAGCCAACCCCTGCCCTTGGGACCGTCGAATTCCCGACGCAGCGAGATCGGATCTGCCAGCCGGTTCTCCCAGAGTCGGTGGTCGACAAAACCGCGGCCCGGCATGGGCGAAGGGGTACAGCCAGTGACGTGCGGAGCAAAGATGATCCGGGCGCCCAAGAGCGCGGTGGCCCGGACATTTTCGATCACGTTGTTGTCGTAGCAGATGAGTATACCGCAGGGCCAGCCATACAAATCGAAAACGATGTATTCGTTCCCGGCAGAGAAGTACCTGCTGATGAAGGGATGTAACTTGCGGAAGCGGGCCTTGAGCCCCTGGCCATCCACGCAGATATAGGTATTGTACAGCCGATCGTCGCTGTCCCGCTCCACCAGCCCGGCCAGTACCGCCAGCCCGTGACGGCGGGCAATGCCGATCAGGGCCTGGGTGCTGGGACCCTCGGGCACCTCCTCGGCCAGCGCCACCACTTGGGGGCGGTCCAGGTCTTTGAAGAAGGTGTAGGCCGTCACACCTAACTCGTGAAAGGCGATGGCCTGCGCCCCTCTGGCCCGGGCCAGGCCCGCCAGCCGGTCCATGATCGCCAGATTGCCGGCCTTGTCGCCGTCCCGGCTCTGGAACTGGGCCGTGGCAATGTTGATGGGTTCCATGGAGTCCTCCCCCGGCCTTCAGACCGTGGGCATCACATTGCCGCCGCACACCGGCACATAAGCTCCGGTGATGAAACTGGCCAGGTCCGAGGCCAGGAAAGCCACCACATTGGCGATCTCCTGGTCGGTGCCGCGCCGCTTCAGGGGCACGGTGGCCTCGTACCCCTCGTTGCGCTCCGTGCCCTGCTCGCGATCCCGATCGCTGATGGTCCAGCCCGGCGCCACCTGGTTGACGGTGATCTGGTGCTCGCCCACCTCCCTGGCCAGCACCCTGAGAATGCCGTCCATGCCCCGCTTGGCCGCGGCGTACGCCGACTGGTTTGGTTTGAGCTGCATGGTACACTCGGTGTTGATGCCGACGTAGCGCCCACTCCCGTTGCGGACCATGGCTGGGATGAAGGCCTTGGCTAGGTGGACGTTCTGCAAGACGCAGGTGCGGAACTGATCCTCGTAACTGGCCAGATCGGCTTCGAGCACCGTGTTCCAGGCGATCTGCGAGACCGCGTTGGTCACCACGATGCCCGGATCACCCAGGCCCCCCTGGATGGCCGCCTGCATCTCCATGACCGACTGCAGCACTCCTACGTCGGCCTGAACCGCCAGAGAACGCCGGCCCATCGCCTCCACCTCGGCGCACAGCCGCAGGGCGCCCTCCTGGTTCTGGTGGTAATGCACCGCCAGGTCCGCGCCACCGGCCGCCAGGGTGCGCACCATGGCCCGGCCGAGCTGGCTGGTCCCGCCAGTGACCAGCGCCACGCGGCCACTCAGATCGATACTTAACGCCATCCGACTTTCTCCCGTTGTGAGTTATAGCTTGTGATCATGGGCACAATAACCCTAACCGCTGTGGACCAAGATTTTTCGGTCATCCCCTGACAGGGGCAAATCCACCCAGGCCGCGTTCCTGGCGTGCGAGGCATGAAAGCCGACTATGATCTCCAGCACGTGTAACGCCTCGGCCGCTGAATAGGAAAAAGGCCTACCCCCCTCCAGCCAGGCGACGATCTCGGCGACCCCACGAGCCATGGAACTGGTCTCTTCCACGGCGCTGGGCCAGTGCTCGCGGCGGCCATCCCAGTATTCGATCTGCACCTCCCGGCCCCCGGCCAGGACCCGGCCCTCGCTGCCGTTGAAGACGATGCTGAAGGGCGCGCAGCTATAGTCGGGCGCATCCACCAGTGCCATCAGCCCACCTTCGAAACGCACCATGCCCCATCCCCCCGGATCGCGAAAGGCGGCGCCGCGACAGTCTGGCCGACCGACCAGGTCGAGGGTGCCCGAAACCGCCTCGGCTCGGCGGCCGGTGATCATGCAGAGCGCGTCGAAGATATGGGTGCCCACATTGCCCAGCCGGCCGCTGCCCCACTGGGCATTGACGGAGGTCAACTGGCCCAGCCCCCCGCCGGCGATCAACTCGCGCAGCCGGCGGTAATTGGGGCTGAAACGCCGCTGGTGATTAAAGACCAGCAGGGCCCCCGCCTCGGCGCAGGCCCGCAGCATACGCTCCCCGGCCGCCAGGCAGGGGGCCACCGGCTTTTCGCAATAGACAGCGCGCACTCCGGCCGCAGCGCAGGCCAGGGTGATCTCCTCGTGGGTAGGGGTATAGGTGGCGATGCTGACCAGATCGAGTTTTTCCTGCTCCAGCATAACCCGCCAGTCCTCGTAGGTGCGGGCCCCGGTGCGGTGGGCAAAACGCTCCCGCCGCCCCGCGTCACGGCTACTGCCGGCCACCACCTTCACCTGTGGGTGGCGCTCAATGGCCACCAAGTGGGTGCCGTCCAGATCCTCGACCCGCTGGCCCAACGCGTCGCCCGAAACCTGGTCGGCCGCGCCGATGAACCCCAGGCCGATAATGCCTGCCCTGTACTCCGCCATTTGTTTACCTTTCCTGTGAAGATGGTCCCCAATTATAGTTCATTTTTGGTCCGGCAACCCAAGCCCCCGACAACCCTACAGAAGGAGCTCTCCCATGATCCTTCACCGTCTGCTGCGCCACGGCCTGTGTACCTGGGCGGCTGGCGCGCTGCTCTGGGTCGGCGCACTAGGGGCCGCCCCAGAGCCAGCTACCGCTACCGCCCTGCCGAAGCGCTGGCTCTTTGTCTGGCGCGACATGAGCGATGCGCAGGAGGTGGACCGCATGATCGCCCGCTTCCCAGGCGCCCGGGCGGCCGGGTACAACGGGGTCGCCTTCTCTTATAACATCCCGGCTGCGAAAGCAGCCGCACTCACCGAGGCTGCCCAGGCCCATCAGCTAGACCTCATCGCCATCGTCATGGGCGGCGTCCGCGACCGCAACTACATGGAGGGGGTCCTGGTCCAGGATGCCCTCTTCGTCGCCCGCAAGGGCCAGGCCACGCTGAAACCGGACAACCCCACCCAGGTGCTGAACAGCGGCTTCGAAAAAACGAAAGACAATCATTTTGAGGGCTGGACCCTGCAAGACGACGAGGGCTTGACCACCTTCGCCGACCACGAGGTGGTACACGGGGGGAAAACCTCGCTGCGTATGGAAAGTGTCGGCAAGAATCAGTACCGCCACTGCCGCCTCGCCCAACCTCTCAAACTAGCTCCGCACCGGCAGTACCACATTTCCTGCTGGGTCCGGTCCGAAAATCTGGCACCCGCCGACCCCGAGATCAAGGTGCTCACCGCCGACTCGGAGCGCGTCATCAGCTTCCAGACCTTCAGCACCCGGGCCACCCAGGACTGGACCCGTTGCGACCTGACCTTTAACAGCCTCGACCACCAGGAGGCGATGCTCTACCTGGGCTCCTGGGGCGGCAAGGAGGGGAAAATCTGGTGGGATGACCTCAGCGTCGAGGAGATCGGCCTGGTAAATGTCCTGCGCCGGCCCGGCTGCCCGGTGAAGGTGCGCGGGGAGGATGGCACTATGTACGAGGAGGGGCGCGACTTCGCCCCCATCGTCGACCCCCAACTCCATCCCTGGCGGGGCTACCACGAGGATCCGCCCATCCAGCTCACCGCCAATACCCGCATTCACAAGGGCGAAAAGCTGCGGGTCAGTTTCTACCACTCCCTCATCGTGTACGAGGACCGGGTAACCCACTGCCTGAGCGAACCCCGGATCTTCGCCGACTGGCACACCGAAGTGCAGCAGGCCGACTCCCTCTTCCACCCAGCCGCCTTCTTCATGTCCCATGATGAACTGCGGGTGGTCAACCAGTGCGCCCTCTGCCAGAGTAAGGGCCTGACCCCCGGCCAACTCCTGGCCTGGAACGTGCAGCAGTCGGCCCAGTTGATCCGGGAAATCCGTCCCGACGCCGAAATCTGGGTATGGAGCGATATGTTCGACCCGCAGCACAACGCCGTGGACCAGTACTATGCGGTCAACGGTTCATTGCGCGGCTCGTGGGAGGGGCTCGATCCAGGCATCGGCATCGTCAACTGGCACGGCGGACTGATGGGCAAGAACTGCCCGTTCTTCGCCGACCTGGGCATGAAGCAAATCCTCTCGGGCTACTACGACGCCGACGAGGACGGCTCGGCCATCGCCCAGTGGCTGGCCAACACCCAGTCCCTGCCCGGCATTGTCGGTGCCATGTACACCACCTGGGAGGATCGCTACGGGGCTATGGAGGTGTGGGCAAAGAAAGCGTGGGGACCCTAAGCCTGGGTATACCCCTGCCCCGGAGCGAAACGCGGCGGGATGGGATCGATGATGTTGCGCTGCTCCTCGTCTAGGTTCTCCCACAACTCGCGGCTGGGCACGTAGTGGAAGCGGCTGCGCAGGAAGCGCGGCGAGTAGCGGACCAGGGTGGTGCGCCGGTACCCCTCGTTGGTCCTGGCCGCTGAACCGTGGGTGATGGCGTCGGTGAACATCAGCACGTCTCCTGCCTCCAGGTACAGCTCCTCCATGCCCAGTTGATTGCCGGCGGCATCGTCGCTGCGGTAGTACTGTTCGGTGAGTTTGGGGTGCTTCATCGCCGACTTGTGGCTGCCCGGAATCAGGCTGGTCGGCCCGTCGCCAGGCCCCACGTCCCCCAGGGCACCAATGACATTGATCTGGCCCACCATCCACTCGCCGGTGTTTTCCTGACGGAAAGTTAAATAGCAAAGGGGGATGGCCCCGCCCCCATGAATGCCGATATACCCCCCCGGCCCGCGCACGTTCAGCAGATTCTCGTGGATGGAAATGCCATTAATCGGATTGATCCAGCGCCGGCAGTGCCCGATCCAGGCCGGATAGTTGATCAGCCGGCGGAACACTGCCCCTCCCTCGATGATGTTCTGGAAATTGCAACCGTCTGGCCCGCTGTAGGTGTGGGTCTCCACCCCACCGATCCAGGTGCCCTCCACCTGATCCTTGCTGCGGCGCTTGCCCTCCACCTGGTCCCAGTGGTCTTCGACCCACTGGTTCATCTCCTTGAGATCCTGGGGGACCAGCGCGTTTTTCAGAATGAGATACCCGTTGAGATCAAAAAGATAATCGATCAGGTACTCGTCCTGGTCCCCGGCGTCGATGCGATCCTGTCGCGGCATGATCCCCTTTCCTTCGCTGAGACGGTTCAGTTATTAATCAGGAAAGCCCACCCCGCTGTCAACCTCCTTCCCGCCGCCGGCCAGCCTAGCGCAAAAAAGAGGGCCTGTCCCCTGCCCGCCCTTGATGGTATTTTCCCTCCATCCTCACAACCACGGGAGGCGGCTCATGCTCACCCAATTCCCGCTCTTCACCGCCGGCCAGGGACGGTACCACACCTACCGCATCCCCTCCCTGATCCGCGCCGGCCAGACCCTGCTGGCCTTCTGCGAGGGCCGCAAAGGCGGCCGAGGCGACACCGGCGACATCGACCTCTTGCTGCGGCGCTCCACCGACGGGGGCCGCACCTGGAACTCGCCCCAGGTCATCTGGGACGACGGCCCGCACACTTGTGGAAACCCCTGTCCGGTGGTCGATGCCCGCACCGGCACCATCTGGCTGCTGCTAACCTGGAACCTGGGCGAAGACCACGAGGCCCAGATCGTGGCTGGCACCAGCCAGGACACCCGCCGCGTCTTTTGCTGCTCTAGCCGGGACCAGGGCCGCACCTGGAGCCGGCCCGAGGAAATCACGCCCCGGGTCAAACGCGCCAACTGGACCTGGTACGCCACCGGCCCAGGCGCCGGCATCCAGCTCGAAAAGGGTCCCCACTCGGGACGCCTGCTCATTCCCTGCGACCACATCGAAGGCAGCGAGCGCTACTACTCACACGTCATCTACTCCGATGACGGCGGTGCCACCTGGAAGCTGGGCGGCCGCACGCCCCGGCCCGGAGTCAACGAGTGCGAGGTGGTGGAACTGGACGACGGGCGTCTAATGCTGAACATGCGCAGCTACGACCCCGCCTGCCGCGCCCGCCAGGTGGCCTTCAGCGCCGACGGAGGACAGCACTGGACCGACCAGGACTTCGCCCCGGAACTGGTCGAACCCATCTGCCAGGGCAGCATCCGCCGACTGCGCTGGCCCCACGGGGACCAACCAGGGGCTCTGCTCTTCAGCAATCCCGCCAGTCCAACTGAGCGGGCGGACCTGACCTTGCGCCTCAGCCTGGACGAGGGCCGCACCTGGCCGCACCGCCACCTACTCCACCGCGGACCAGCCGCCTATTCCTGTCTCTGCGTCCTGGACCGGGGCCGCGCCGCCTGTCTGTACGAGGCAGGGCAGCAAAACCCTTACGAGCAGTTGGTCTTCGCCGTCTTCGCCCCGGAGCTGCTCTGGCACTAGGGATGGACAGCCAGGGTCAACATCCCTAAAATTTGGTGCCTAAATCACTTCGCCAATACACCCATCAGGAGCGCTCATATGATCAAGATCGCCGAAGTGCTTCCCCCCCAACCCTCCCCGCTGTGGAAGCTGGCCAAGCAGTGCGGCGTCGACCACGTGGTTGGCACCATGGACCACAGCCGCGGGATGAACGTCGGCCGCGACGAACTGCCCTGGGGCTACATCACCCTCATGCGAACCAAGACCGCGTACGAGAGCGGCGGCTTCAATTTCGATGTGCTCGAAAGCCGGCCTCCCCTCAACAAGACCAAACTGGGCCTGCCCGGCCGCGACGAGGAGATCGAGGCGACCTGCGACCTGATCCGCAACATGGGCGCCCTGGGCATCGGCGTGTGGTGCTACGAATGGATGCCGGTCTTCAACTGGAGCCGCACCACCACCACCAAGATCGGCCGGGGCGGGGCCATGGTCACCGCCTACGACCACAACATGATGCGCAACGCCCCGCTCACCGAGGCCGGCGAGGTCTCCGAAGAGCAGTTGTGGGCCAATCTCAAGTACTTCCTCGAAAAGGTGATCCCGGTGGCCGAGAAAGCCGGGGTCAAGTTGGCCATGCACCCGGATGATCCGCCGCTCTCGCCCATCCGCGGCCTGGGCCGCATCATGCGCAGCGTCGACAACTACCAGCGGCTGCTCGACCTGGTGCCCAGCGAGGTCAACGGCATTTGCCTATGCCAGGGTAACTTCACCCTGATGACCGACGAGCTACCTGCGGCCATCCACAAGTTCGGCAAACAGGGCAAGATCTTCTTTGTGCATTTCCGCGACGTGCGCGGCACCCCCGAACACTTCGAGGAAACCTTCCACGATGACGGGAAGACCGACATGCGCGCCTGCATGGAAGCCTACAAGGACATCGGCTTCGAGGGCGTGCTGCGGCCCGACCACGTGCCGACCATGGAGGGCGACGACAACAGCAACCCCGCCTACTCCTCCATCGGCCGGCTCTTCGCCATCGGCTACATCAAAGGCCTGCGCGAGGCGGTGTACAAGCAGAAGGTCGAATAGCGACTGCACTCCGGACGATCCGAGAGACCTCCCGGCTCTTTGCCAGTCATGATCAGCGGCGGGGAGCGAACCCCGAAGGCCTTTCCCGGGGAGCGGCAGGGAAGGGAAGTCCGCGTGGTGAGGGGCGGGGCAGCGGAGCCATAGCGAGCGAGTGGGAAGGACGCGCCTTGGGAAAGGCCGGAGTGGGTTGCTCCCCGACGCGGCAGAATCCAGTGGCCCTCCACTAAGCAGTTGCCGAATAGAACAGGGGCACATCCTATGGGATATGCCCCTGTTTTTGGATCAAAGTACCACCGCTCAGGGCGTATAGGGCTTGCCCGTGCGCCGCAACTCCTTGGTCACTGCCAGCTGGCAGGTCACGTACTGGGCCCAGGGCCGGCCCCGCAGGATCAGGCCGCCGGCCGCGAATCCGGGCCGCGCATCGGCGATGGTGCCCACGATCAGGTTGGCATATTCGCTGGTAGTGCCGTAGTGGTGGGCGATCAGGCTCACCATGTCCGACCAGGCCATCTTCAGTGCCCCCTCCCAATCCTGCCCTTGGCCGCTGGTGAGGAACTCCTCGGCGCTCTCCACCACCCGCGTCTTCTCCACCACCGGACTGCTGGTAGGGAAGCCGGGCGAGCGATCCACCTTGAGCGTGACGGCCGAATCGATCTCCACCCCAGTGCCGGTCAACTCCCCATCCCCCATACGTGCGTGTACGTCGCCCAAGTAGAGCAACCCTCCGTCCTTCTGGGCGCGGATATGGATGGTGCTGCCCGGCTGCACCGCGTTGAAGTCGAGATTGCCGCCGTGGTCGATCTCGAAGGCGTCCACTGACGCCAGGTTGATGTACCCGATCATCGGCCGGATGGGCACCACAAAGTCGGGCGGGAAATGCACCAGACCCTCGCGCACCGCAGCGATCAGCCGGATGCTGCCCCAGTGCGGCCCGCCATTGCGGTAGAACCCGTACGGCCCCACCTCCATGGCGATGATCTGGATAGCCACCCAGTCGCCGGCCCTGATCCCCTCGATGAAGAAGGGACCGCCCGGCCGCGACTGGCGTGGCGGATGTACCTCCATCACCTCGCCGGGCAGCAACCTACCGATCTGCTCGTAATCCTGGTCGTGGCCGCCCACCGTCTCGACCACCACCGTCTCTCCCAGCTTCAGCGTGCCCCGCAATTCCTTGCGCGCTGGATCATCCGGCCCTTTGAAATAGGGCGTCCTGGTAAATCGCCTCATGGTCCTCTCCTCTCAAGATGCCTGTGCCAAATCTCGCTGCCCTTTGAAGAACTTCACCTCCCGCTGCACTGCCCCCAAAAACTGCTCCGGGGCGCAGTGAAACTCGCAGTGTACCGAGAGGGGGCCAGTAAAATTGATCCCTTTCAGCTGGGCAAAGACCTCGCTCCAGTCCACCATGCCCTGGCCGGCCTCCACCCATTCGTTTTTGGCCGCGCCGTGGCCGTTTTTCTCCACCCGCCGCTGCCACACATCCTTCAGGGCAATAATGCTCAGATACTCCTTGAGGATGGCCAGCGCCACCGCGAACTCCTCCCCTTCCACCATCAGGTGTCCCGGGTCGAGGTACGCACCGATGTAGCGGGGGTCGAAGCCGCGCAAGAGATGGGCCATCATGCCGGCATTGAGCCCCATGCAGCGGTGCGAGTGGGTGTGGTAACACACCTTCACCCCGTGTTTGGCCCCCAGCTTTTCCCAACCTTCCAGTCCCCGGCGGATGCGATCCACCTCCTGCCAGTAGTCCTGTTTGAGGGGATCGAAGCCGAAGTACCCCAGCTTCAGCAGCCCCACCCCCGCCTGCCCCATAGCCCCCAGCAGGGGCGCGGCAGTGGGATGGTCGGGCAGCAGCAGATCGAAGTTCCCGGTGACCATGGGGATGGCCAGGCCAAGCTCGCCCAGCAGACGAACCGCCTTGACCAGCTCGGTGGCCGCATTGTCCGGGGACACCGGGTATCCCGGCCGCACGCACAGGTCGTAGCCCTCCAGCCCTAGCTGCGTCGCCAGGTCGGCCAGTTCGGGGATGGTCTTCTCCCTTACCATCTTGGAAAACATGATCAGTTTCATCCTCAGGCCTCCAGACCCAGGTGCTTGGCGAAAAAGCCCGCCGATTTGTTGCCCCCCCAACCGTGTTCGCCGGGAAAGAGGTCCAGCTCCAATGCTTTGCTGGCCCCGGCGGCCTTAAAGATGCGCTCCACCTTGTCGAAGCAGGCCTTGGCCTCGTCCACCACAAAACAAGTGTCGTACACCCCGATATCCACCAGCAGGGGCCGAGGCGCGATCAATCCCTGGGCATCGGGGAGGTCGATCAGTTTGTAGAGCCCGGGGGCCACCTGCATGCCGCAGTAGTTGACGTCGCTGACCCCAAAATGGGCCCAAAGACCACTGTAACAGATGATCTCCGCTGCCCGGAAACGCGCGTCGCACAGCGCCGACCACAAAGTCATGGTCCCCCCGCCGCTCAGGCCCATCACCCCCAACTGGTCCCCGTCCACCCCAGGCAGGCCGCAGACAAATTCGGTGGCCGCCATGCCATGAGCCACGTTGATGGAGATGGGACTCATGCCCAGCATGGTGGCATGCAGGTAGTAGAGGTTGCACCAGTCCCGCCCGCCCCCCTGGCTGCGGAAATTGGGCTTGCGGGTCTCGTTGTGTTCGCCCATGCCCAGCCAGTCCACCGAAAAGGTGACGAAACCGGCCTTGGCCATCTGGTGGCCGTAGTTGTAGTTGTGGCGCTGAATGGCCTCGCGCATCTCGGGCGAGGAGTCGTTGCCCATCACCGGCTCCTTGCCAAAGGCGCCGTGCCCGGACCAGCACAGGATGGCCGGCCGCTTTTCCCCGCGCTTGAGTTTGTCCGGATAGTTGACCAGCACCGAGGCGGAAAGCCCTTCCTGCACGTCGATGAGCCAGCGCTGCTTGCGCAGGCCCTCGTGTTGCCACTCGGCCGTCAGTTCTGCATTGGCCGGCACCCGGCCGGGGAAGGCGCCCAGGGTGTCGAGCACCTTGGGCAGGGTCTGCCGTTTCCAGCGGGCAAAGGGCACGCCGCGGCGAAAACTGCACTCGGGCACATGCCGGCTGGCCAGTTCCTCGAACATGCGCTGCGGACTCAGATTGCGAAAGGCCATGGTTCCTCCTTTGGATGATACTTCATCGGGAAGTAAAGACGATGGGCTTGCCACTTTTCACCTGGCCGGCCTTGTAGCTGACCCGCTGACGCTCCTGCCCTTGGGGCGAGATCAGCACCACCTCGTCCCCCGCGTTGTTGAGGGACAGGGTGCCGGCCGGCAGGGTGAGGACCAGTTGGTGGCCGGCTTTGAGACTCTCGCTCAACAGATACTCCTTGCCCGAACGATCGCGCAGTTTCCAGCCTTTCAGCGCCACGACCACTGCCGAGGTGTTCTCCAGGGTGACCTGCTCTTGGCCCTCATCCGCCCCCTCCGGATCGGGGAGCAGAACGGCGATGCGCAGGCCCCCTGCCCCCTGGACCACCGGATGGGCCAGCACCTGGGGCGCCACCGGGGAAGGCACGGTGACCTGCGGGACCACCGGCCGGACCGGAAGCGTCGGCACCGGGATCGCCGGCACCATGGCAGCGGACACCGCCGCCGGTTGGCCGGCAAAGTCGAAGTCGGCGTACACCGGCAGGTGGTCCGAAGCCCGGTCCCGATCGTTGCCCCGCACCGCCACCGGCTGGTCAAAGATGCGGACCGAGCCTTTGACGTAAGCAGAAGCCAGTTCGGGCGAGACCAGGATCTGATCGAAGAGCAGGTCGCCGGTGTTCATGTTGGTGTGGCGCAGTTCAAAGTTGCGCTGGCGCGTCCCCGGCGCCACGGTCACCACGCGATTCCCGTCGATGTTCGCCGAGTTTCTGCCAAAGCTGACCAGGTCGGCGGCGAAGAGCGGCTCAGTGAGATTGCCCAGAAAGGTATCTGGTTCGTCCTCCATCAGCGCTTCGGCGTGGGCATCGCCGTTCTCGAGAATGTTGAGGGCGCGGTCGTCCGGGCTGTCGTTGAAATCCCCCACCAGCGCCAGGGGCTGGTCCCCAAGACGGTCTCGGAGGAGGGCGACGATGCGCTGGGCGGCCCCGGCGCGGCGCTCGTCGCTGTCGGCCCGGCCCTCGGCCCGCGACTTGGCATGGTGGACCAGCACCCACATCCGGTGCCCCCCCGCAGTCTCCACCTCCACCGCCAGCAGGTCCCGCCGCCGGGGAAAGAATTCGTCCGCTTCCCCCGCTGCCAGGAAATTGCCCTCATCGGCGTCGAAATCCGGCGGAGTGAAGCCGCGCACCTTCAGGGGGTGGCGCACCGCCAGGGCCACGTCCTGGCAGTCCTTGCTGTCGTCGTCGATGACCAGGGTCCACTGCTTCGGATCGAAAAGTTGCTCCAGCGCCTGCCGGTCGTCGATCTCCTCCAACCCGATTACCTGGGCGTCGAGCAGGCGGATCACCTCCCGCAGCTTTTCGAGGCGCGTACCCTGGGTGCGCACGTCCTCCACCGGCAGACGACCGCAGGGCGAGTGGCGGATCGAGAAAAACTTGATGTTGTAGGTGGCCACCCGCACGCGTTCGGCCCGGACCGGCAGGGCACAGAGCCCCAGCAGGACCAATGCGGCCAGGGTACCGTGGACCCATTTTGGGTTGACTTTATCTGAGTAGTAAATCATCTTCTTTTATAGAAGTAGTACTAAGAAGTATTCAAAGATGTATTTAAACGCACGCAGCTATTCAGCTGCGTATTCAGCACTACCAATTGTCGCCAAGGAGCACTGCCATGGCCACCGCCCCCAAAGCCAAGAAGACCCCGGCTCCTAAACTGGAAAAAAAGCGCCACACCTTTTCCCTGGACACCCCCGAAGCTCAGGAAGTGTTCGTCGCCGGCACCTTCAACAACTGGAACCCGGAAGGCCATCCGCTCAAGAAGGACAAGAAAGGAATTTGGAAGGTAGCCCTCAGCCTGCCGACAGGTTCCCACGAATACCGCTTCGTCGTCAACGGCGAATGGCAGGAAGATCCGGCCTGCGAAGAACGCTGCATGAACGCCTTCGGCACCCACAACTCCGTCCTCAACCTGTGAGCAGGGCTCAGGACTGAGTGCCCATGGCGGCGGCCCGGGCCGCAAAAGCCAGCAGTTCCTCCTGCAGGCTGGCGGGTAATTCCTCCAGCCGTGCCCGCACTGCCCCTGAGGATAACGTGGCCCGATCTAGGGCCCACGCCTCACCCTCCCGCCGCCAGCGCCATACACTCGCCTCACCCTCCCCCGCCAGGTACCAGATTTCGCCCTCAGTGTAGAGTTCCACGGCATCCTCTTCAGCAGTGCGGACCGCGCTGGCGGATGATGCGCAAGGCTAGGTCGGGGTCGATCTGCACGATCATCTCCGGCTCGATGCGGCAATTACCCGGCAGGTCAAAGCCAGCCACCGCGCTGCGGGTGTGCCAGCCCCCCAGCGACTGATCCATGCCCTCCACAGCCCACTCCGAGAGCGGCCCCCCCAGCGCGTCGTGGAAGACCTTGGTGTACCCGTCCACCACTCGGGGCGACTGGGTAAAAGCCCCGCCGCCGTGGGAGTTGACCATGCCGATGCATTTGACGCAGTACCAAATATCATTCAACGTGCCAAAGGGATGCAGGGCCCAGTGCAGGATGCGCAGGTGTTTGATGCCTGCCTCCCGGCCCGCCACGTACCCGGCCTCCACGTCCTCTGGAGCGTTGGTCACCGGGCCAGTGCCGCCGCCGGTACCCGAGGTGAAAATCAGCCCCGCCGGGGTGAAGGTGGCCATACAAATGCGCCGGCCTTTGGGTGCGGGCAGGACTTCTTCCTTCTTGCCCAGGTCGATGTCCAGTTTGGTGAGGCGTTCGTACACGTCGAAAGGACGTTTGGGGAAATCCATATCGCCAACTCCTGATGAGGGGTCTTTACTCTGAGAAGATAGCCCACCCGCCCCGTCCCCTCAAGCGAGGTTTCAGCCTTGTGGTTTTTCTCCTGACGCCCTACCTTTCTGGCAACCTCATTCGTCTCTTTCAGAAAGGAAGGCGTGGCATGCAACTCGGCATGATCGGCTTAGGCAGAATGGGCGGCAATATGACCACCCGTCTGCTCCAGGGCGGCCACCAGTTGGTGGCTTTTGACCCCAACCCCGAAGCAGTGAAGACCGCCGCGGCCTCCGGCGCCCGCCCGGCGACCTCCCTCCAGGATCTGGTAAGCCAGTTGCAGGCCCCGCGCGCCGTGTGGGTGATGGTGCCCTCCGGCGACCCCACTGAGAAGACGGTGCAGACTCTGGCCGGTCTGCTGGCCAAGGGCGACACCATCATCGACGGGGGCAACAGCAATTACAAGGACACCGTGCGCCGCGGCGCCGAACTCGAGGCCAAGGGCCTGCACTATGTCGACGTGGGCACCAGCGGCGGGATCTGGGGTCTGAAGGAGGGCTACAGCCTGATGGTCGGCGGGGCACCGGCGGCGGTCGAACACTTGCGCCCGCTCTTCGAGACCCTCGCCCCGGCTGCCGATCGGGGGTGGGGGCGTGTGGGGCCCAGCGGCGCTGGCCACTTTACCAAGATGGTCCACAATGGCATCGAATACGGCATGATGCAGTCCTATGCCGAGGGTTTTGCCATCATGAAGAAGAAGGAAGCCTTCAGCCTCGACCTGCACCAGATCTCGCAGATCTGGCAACACGGCTCGGTGGTGCGCTCCTGGCTGCTGGACCTGACCGTCGACGCCCTTGCCCACGACCAGGATCTCAAGGACATCGCCCCGTACGTCTCCGACTCAGGCGAGGGCCGCTGGACCGTGGCCGAGGCCATCGAGCTGGACGTAGCAGCTCCAGTCATCACCCTCTCCCTCATCACCCGGCTCCGCTCGCGCGACAGCGAATCCTACGCCGACCGCCTACTGGCTGCCATGCGCAACCAGTTCGGCGGCCACGCCATCAAAAAACAATAACCTCCAGACCTCTGGTCCTCCGGGGCCAGAGGTCTACACCTCCCCCACCCGCTCTTTCAGCAACTCCACAAAAGCCGCCACCACCGGCGAGCGCCGGCGTCCCCGGTGTTCGACCAGACCGACGGCACGGCGCGGCAACCCGCGCACCTCGATGGCCAGCAACCGCCCTGACGCCACCTCCTCGGCCACCGCCACCTGCGGCACCAGCGCCAAGCCCATCCCGATCTCGACGAAGCGCTTGAGCACCTCGATACTGCCCAGATCCATGATCGTATGTAATTCCAACTGCTCCTGACGGCAGGCCTCCTCCAAAAAACGGCGGCTGGTGCTGCCCTGCTCCAAGGCCAGCAGCGGGTACTTCAGCACCTCCTGCAGCCGCACCTTTTTCTTTGTCGCCAGCGGGTGCCCCGGCGGGCAGATCATCACGTCCTGGCGGGCGAACAACTCCTCAGCCACCAGGTCCCGGTGTTTCACCGGCAGGGTAACCAGGCCCAGATCCACTTCGTGATCCAGCACCAGGCGGGCCACCTCCGGCGACATCTTGTTGCGGATCTCGATCTCCACCTGCGGGTATTTTTCCCTAAAGGCCTGCAATACCCTGGGCAACACATAGGTGCAGTTGGTGTCGCTGGTGGCCATCACCAGCCGGCCCCGCAACTCCTGCCGCAAAGCGCTGATTTCCCCCCGCGCTACCTCCAAGCGTGCCAGCACCGCCTGGGCGTGGCCGCAGAGCAACTCACCTGCCACCGTCAGCCGCAAGCGGTTGGGCACCCGCTCGAAAAGTGCTTCCCCCAATTCCTCCTCCAAAGCCTTCACCTGCAAACTGAGGGCCGGCTGGGTGAGAAAGAGCTTGTCCGCCGCCCGGGTAAAACTGCCCTGCCTGGCGATCTCGCAGAAACTGCGCAACTGGTAGAAGTCCATACCATCTCCATGATTGTTACTCATTCAGTGAATTATATAGATCAATTTTACTTATTCCATAAATCGCCTACTATCACTTCTGGATCTGTTCTATCACCGTTAAAATCTGGAGGTCTCCCATGAGCGCCATCATCGTCGTCGACGCCTTCTGGGGCGATTCGGGCAAAGGCAAGATCGCCGCCCATTTGGCCCTGCGCCACCAGGCCGCCTTCTGCGCCCGCGCCGGCACCGGCACCAACGCCGGCCACAGCATCTTCTTTGCCGACCGCCAACCCATCCGCACCCGCCAACTCCCCTGCGGTTTTCTCCACCCAGATACCCAAATCCGGGTGGGCAGCGGGGTGGCCGTGGACCCGGAGATCTTCCGCGCCGAACTCGACACCCTCGATCCGGGCTACCAGCTCAGGGACCGGACCCGGGTGGACTTCCGCTGCCCCCTCATCCTGCCCGAGTACCGCCAACGCGAAGCCGACGACCCCCATCTGCGCGACCTGGTGGGCAGCGTGGGCAGCGGCACCGGCGTGGCCCGCGCCGAATTCATCCTGCGGCGGGCCACCCAGGCCGGGCAGGACCCAGCCCTGGCCGATTACACCGCAGATGTAGCCCGCGAACTCAACCAGGCCTGCGCCGCCGGCCAATGCGTGGTCGTCGAAGGCAGCCAGGGCACCCAGCTCTCCCTGGCCCTGAGCCGCGACTATCCCTGCTGCACCTCGGACAACTGCACGACCGCTGCCCTGGCCGACGACGTGGGACTCAACTGGCAACATATCCGGGAGGTGGTGCTGGTGGTCAAGGCCCTGCCCAGCCGGGTCGGCACTGGCCCCCTACCCCTACAACTGGAGACCGCCGAGGAAGACGCGCGCGGCATCGCCGAATACGGGGTCAACACCGGCCGCCGCCGCCGCAAAGCCGCAGGCATCTCCTGGCCTCTCCTGGAGGAAGCAGTGATGCTCAACGGCCCCACCCAGATCGCCCTCACCTTCTGCGACCACCTCGACCCAGCCGTGACCGACGCCCGCACCAAAGCAGACCTCACCCCGCCAGTGCGCCAACTCATCGACGAACTAGAAGACCGCTGCCAGCTACCCGTGACCCTGTGCGACTGCGGGAAGTACTTCGAGGACCTGGTGGCGTTGAACTAGTCGAAGATGATGGTGCGGTTGCCGCTGACAAAGATCCGGCCCTCGAAGACCAACTTGAGGGCCCGAGCCAGCACCACCTTCTCCACGTCGCGGCCAGCCTGGGCCATATCGCTGGCACTGTGGGTGTGGGCCACCGGGATCACGCTCTGGGCGATGATCGGGCCCTGGTCCAGCTGCTCATCGACGAAATGGGCCGTGGCACCGATGATCTTCACCCCGCGCGCAAAGGCCTGGCGGTAGGGACTGGCCCCCACGAAAGCCGGCAGGAAGGAGTGATGGATATTGACGATGCGGTAGGGAAAGTGCCCCACAAAAGCGGGGGTGAGGATACGCATGTATTTGGCTAACACCAGGTATTCGGGGGCATAACCGTCGATCACCTGGAAGAGGGCCGCCTCGTGGTCTTCGCGGCTTAAGCCTTCGCTGGGGACGCAGTGGAAGGGCAGCTCGAAACGGCGGGCCAGAGGCTTCAGGTCAGCGCGGTTGCTGATCACCGCCCTGATCTGGGCCTGCAGTTCGCCGTACTCGTGACGCAGCAGCAGGTCGCCCAGGCAGTGGGACTCGCTGGTGGCCAGCACCACCACCGCGCGCCGGCGCGGCTGGTCCAACTCGATATTGGCCGCCGGCATGGCCTGCTGCAACTGCGCCTTGAGCTCTGCGGGCTGGCAGGCACCGGCGAATTCGGTGCGCATGAAGAAGTACTGCCGCTGGGTATCGACGAATTCGTCGTTGCCGACGATGTTCAACTGGCGCTGGTAGAGGATCTGGGTAATGCGGTAGATCAAGCCCTTTTCGTCGGGGCAACTGATGCGCAGGATATAGGTCGCCAAATTCAGCCCGCCATCTTCTGCTTGGCCTTCTTGAAGGTGGATTGCTGCAGCACCGTCTGGGTTTCGTAGATGGATCCCTGCTTCAGGGAAGGCGGCAGCGGCAGGCGCACCGGCACCGGAGTCACGCGCGGCTGGGAGGTCAGTTCCCCGCAGAGCAGGGACTGTTTCCAGGCATCCCAACCCATGCCCATCACCGGCCAGGCATCCCCGGCGCAATACTGGAAGAGCAGCAGCCGGCGGGGCCGGGTCGAGGTATTGGGCAGGGAGCCGTGCAACATGCGGACGTGGTGGATGGAGATGCCGCCGGCCTTCAGCTGCACCGGCACCGCTTCTCCATCGTCGAAGTCCGCCTGGGTGACAGCGCCCGCAAAATACCCATCCTGGGTGTGGTCCAAGATGGGGCCCTGGTGCGAGCCGGGAATCACCAGCAGGCAGCCGTTCTCCAGGGTCATATCGTCTAGGGCGATGCCCACGGCCAGCAGATCGTCGTTGGTGTGGGGGTAGAAGGCCCAATCCTGATGCCACTCCACCGGGCTGCCGAATTCGGCGGACTTGAGGTTGAGCTTCTGGCCGTTGCAGCGGATGGCGGGGCCGATGAGCTGGGTCACGATATCGAGGACGCGGCAATGACGCAAGGCCCGGTCGTAGACCGGATGGTGGGTCGCCGGGTTCTTGATACGGCGCAACTTGGGGCGCTCGGGGGTGTGGCCAGGTTCCAGGTCGAAGATATCGTCGTGCTGGGCGACCTGCCGCGACCGCTCCACGAACTCATCCGTGACCTGCCGCAATTCTTCGGTCTCTTCCGGGCTGAACACTCCCTCGACACCGAGGTATCCCTGTTCCCGGTAGCAGGCGATCTGTTTCTCGTCCAGCATCGCTGACTCCTTTCTCAATAGATCCTAAATATACAACCCTTGGCAGGGGGCATACAGTTTCAGGGAGTGGGAGGATAGAGCAGATTGGTCCGGTCGGCAGCCCAATCCACCTCCGGCAAGGTCCGCAGCCGCGCCTCCAGGCCCGAATCCTCCCAGCGCCGGGCCGCCCGCCGCAGCAGGGGCAACCAGCAGGCAGGATCAAAAAAACTATCCTGCGGATGGGGCCACTTGTTCTCGATCCCTTGAAGCACCAGCCACGAGCAGGCCCGCTGCAGGCTGCGCCCTCCAGCACCCTGCCAGTTCCACAGATCCACGCCCACCTGCTGCCCCAGATCGGCCAGATCAAATAGACTCACCAAATTCGCCAGGCAGGCACTGAGGGCATCGGGATGCCGCAGCTCGAGCGCTTGGCGGCCCATCACATCCAGTTGGTTGGCCAGCCGCACAGGCACCCGCCGGCCCAGTACCTGGCGCGCCTCCTCCTCTCGCCCAGTGAAGAGGGCGAGAGCGGCGGCCTGCAGTTCAGCCCAGGTGCCCAGATGATCGCCGGCCTGCCCCGCTTCTTGTCCTCCTGAGCTATGCTGCAGCCATTCCAGGTACCGGGCTGCCCACTCCTCCAATCCCTGCTGGTCGTCGCGGCTCCACGAGGGCGAGGCCCCGATCAGGCCTACCGCGTCGACCAGCCAACTGAGGGGCAGGCGCTGCCCCACTTCCCCAACCTCCACCGGTATTGCCTGCAAGCCGGTGCTTTCGTCCAGAAAAGCGAGGCGCAGGAGCAGGGCCGCCTCCTCGGCAAAAGGCTCGTGGTCGCTGAAGTAGTAGGCCAGGGCCAGGGTCTGCACGGTACCGCAAAGACCGGCAAATCCCAACTCAAGAGCCAACCTTCCGTTTTCCAGGGCGGCGTCGGCTTCCTCTAACAAACGCCCGTCCGCTGGTTCCAGGATCTCCGACCCTTGCGCCAGGGCGCGCCGGGTCTGCACCAATTCCTCGGCGTCCAGCAAAAAGACGCGGGGCCGCTCAGTGTCCATCTGCCTGCCCAGTCATCGGTGCGGCGGGCATCCCCCGGCCCTCCTTGTGCGGGGCGTGGGGCTCCCAGCCCACCGTGTACAACAAGATGAAGAACCCGACTATATAGGCCAGGATCACGTGCCAGCCCTCTTTCAGCCAAGATCCCACCGACTTGGCCTGCGGGTACATATTCGACAGGGCCACGCCAGCCGAAGAGCCGAACCAGATCATCGAGCCGCCGTAGCCCACACTGTAGGCCAGCACGCCCCAATCGTAGCCGCCTTGGTTGAGGGCCAGCTTGGTGAGGGGGATGTTGTCGAAGACCGCCGAAACAAAACCCAGGCCGAAAGCAGTCTGCCAGGAGGCCAGCGGCAGCGCCTCCACCGGCATCATCGAGGCGCACATCACCAGCGAGAGCAGGAAGACGCTGCCCTTGAGCGCTCCGGGCAACTCGCTCCATGCGGTTTTGGTGAAGGTGGCACCCACCAAGATGGCGGCCCACACCCCCACAGCCGGAAAATCGAGGGCAAAGTTGGTGAGGATGGCCCCGGCCAGTATCAACACCACGACGAGAAGCTTGGTCCAGTCCACCTGGTGGTGGCCCAGCTCGTCGCGCTGGATGGGCTGGAAGCGATGCTGCTGCCGGGCGGCGATCAGCCCCGAAATCACCAAAGCGGGCACCGCCGCCGCATAAGCGTGGGTCACGTCGATGGCCGCCACCCCGTCGATCCACATCATGGTGGTGGTGGTGTCGCCCACCACGCTGCCCGAGCCGCCGGCATTGCTGGCCGCTACAATCGCCGCCAGGTACCCGATGCCCACCCTGCCCCTGAACACCACCATGGCCATGGTGCCGCCGATCATCGCCGCGGCGATGTTGTCGAGGAAGGCGGACAACACAAAAACCAGCGCCAGCAGCACAAAGCCGCCCTTCCAGCCTTCGGGCAGGAACCTGGGCAGGATATCGGGGACCCGCGACTCCGCGAAATGTTTGGCCAGCAAAGCAAACCCCAGCAGCAGGCCCAACAGGTTGAGCAGCACCTCCCACTCGTGGCGCAGGTGCTCTACCAAATGGAAATTGCCGACGAAGGCGAACTTGAAAAACAGGATGGCCCCCAAACCGGTGAGTGCCACCGCCAGGGTGTGGTGGTGCAGCAGGGCCACCCCCAGCAAGGTGAGGGCGAAGAGCAGGAACTCGCCGCGCACCCCGAGCAATACGGGGCCGGCTGGACCATCCGGACCGCTGATCTGGATGGAGACAAAAACACCGGCCAGCAGGACCAGGCCGGCCAAAGCGGTGAGGCGGTCTCTGTTCACGGTATCCTTTTTTCTAGCTGGTGGTGTGGGTGGTTCAACCCGTGGTCCTCATGCCCGCCGAGATGCCCTGAATGCTCAGGCGCAGCAAATCGCGCAATTCCTCGGCATCCTCTGGGACGTGGCGCAGCCGTCGCAGCAGTTCCACCTGGATCAGGTTGAGCGGATCCACATGGGGATCCCGCTCCTGGATGGAACGCTGCAGCCAGGGCACCTCGGCCAAGAGCGAGGACTTACCGGTCATCTGCTGCACCGCCCGGCAACAGCGCTCGTGCTCCTCGCTCAGCCGCTTCCAGATGCGCTCCCGCGCCGGTGAATCTTCCATCAGTTGGGCATAACAGTGGGCGATGCCCATATCGGCCTTGACCAGGGCGAGGATGGCGTTGTCGGCCGTACCGCGGAAAAAAGCCCACTCCCGGTACATGCACCCCAGCGTTTCCCAGGCCCCTTCGTGCAGACGGGCGTATTCCTCCAGCGCCGTGCCCAGACCGTACCAGGCGGGAATCAGCACCCGGCTCTGGGTCCAGGCAAAAACCCAGGGGATGGCCCGCAGGTCTTTGAGCGAGCGGCGTCCCCCCCGCCGCGCCGGCCGCGAACCGATGGGCAGGCGCTCGATCTCGTCGATGGGGGTGGTCTGCTGGAAGTAGTCCACAAAGGCCGGCTCTTCGACCAGTTCGCGGTAGGCCCTGAAGGCGCGGTTGGCCAGCCACTCCACCGCTTCCAGCCACTTCCCTGAAGGAGCCTGTGCGACCTGGGCTTCGACCAGGAAAGCGGCAGCAGTGATCTGCTCGAGGTGGCGGAAGGCGATGTCGGGATCATCGTAGCGGGCGGCCAGCACCTCGCCCTGTTCGGTCATACGGATCGCGCCGCCCACGGTGTGGGGGGGCAGAGAGAGGATACTGCGGGCCGCCGGGCCACCGCCGCGCCCCAAGGCCCCGCCCCGACCGTGGAAGAAGATCAGGCGGACTCCGTGGCGCTCGGCCACCTCATGCAGCGCGGTCTGAGCCTGGTACAAGGCCCAGGAAGCGGTCAGGTACCCGCCGTCCTTGGTGCTGTCCGAATAGCCGATCATCGCCGTCTGCACCCCGCCCCGCTCCCGCAACATACGCGCATAGGCGGGATTGGCGAGCATCGCCTCCAGCACCCCTCCCGCACGCCGCAAGTCGTCGATGGTCTCGAAAAGCGGCACGATGCCCGTTTGTCCCAAGCCGAGGGTCTCGGTGGAGCCGGCCTCCCGCGCGGCGCACTCCAGCAGCCAGAGCACCTCCAGCACATCGCTGGGATGATGGGTCAGGCTGATGACGTGGCCGCCCAGCACCTCGGGCCCGTAGCGTTGGGCCGTCCGCGTCAGCAGGCGGAACAGTTCCACGGTCTCGCGGGCAGCCTCACTCAGCTCCAGCCCCGCTATGGACGCGCGGTGGTTCAGGGCGCGGAGGAGTATTTCCTGCCGCTCCTGCTCGGGACAGCCCAGATAGTTCTCGCAGATCCCCAGGCGGGCCAACAACTCGCCGGTCACCTGCTCGTAATGGCCGGATTCCTGTCGGATGTCGAGACGGGCCAGGTGCAGACCAAAAGCGCGGATGCGGAAAATCCACTCGCGCACCCAGGTGTCCACCACCACCCCGGCCCCGTGGGTCTGCAAGCTGCGGGCCAGCAATTCCACATCCGCCTCCAGGGCCGCGGCCCGCCGGTACGCCCCCTCGGGCAGTTCGGTAGAGGAAATCGCCGCGAGGCTCTGCTCCAGTCGCCACTCGATCAGCCGCAGCCACCGGCGGTAGAGTTCGTGGATCGAAACCCGCTCTAACCGCTCCTGCACCTGCGGCCAGCGCTGGAGCCCTTCCTCCAGGGCCTGGCGCAGCTGCGGACTCACCTCGGCCCGGCGCTCGGAAATACTGAGCTGGTTGTAGACCTTGCGGCACTCTTCGCGGTGGTAATCCAGGGCGGTCTGCCGCAGCAGATTCAAGGTCTGGGCCGTCACCTGGGCGGTGACGTTGGGGTTGCCGTCCCGGTCACCGCCGATCCAGGAGCCGAAGTGCAGGAAGCGCCGGTGTTCAAAGTCGTATCCGGGGAAATAGCGCCGCAGACACTCTTCCAGATCCAGGTAGAGGCGAGGCACCACATCCCACAAGGTGCCGATCAGGAAGATGGCGCGGCCGGCTTCCTCCATAACCGTGGGTCGCTCCGGCCGGTGCGGATCAGTCTGCCACAGGCCCACCAACTCGCCGTAGATGGTGCGCTCCAGTTCGACCTGCTTTCTGGGCAGCAGATCGAACTGGTCCAGCCCCGCCAGACAGCGCTGAATCCCCTTGAGTTTGGTGCGCACCGAACGCCGTTTGGCTTCAGTGGGGTGGGCGGTAAACACCGGTTCGATGTCCAGATTGTGCAGAAATACCTTGATCTGGTCGGCGGTGTACCCTTCCTGCTGCAGGTGCTCGAGGGCGGCGCCGATGGATTCGGGGCGCGGCTGGTTCCCGCTGCGCCGCTCGCGGTCGTGCAGGACCCGCACGCGATGGCGGTCCTCGGCCATATTCATCAGATCAAAGAGCACACTGATGGCGCGCAATACCACGCCGGTCCGCCGGTTATCCAAACCGGCCACCAGGGCGCGCAATTCGCGGTCAGCTCCTTCGTCCCCGCCCCGCCGCGCCCTGGCCAGGTCCAGGACATTCTCGACCAACTCGGTGAGTGCCGCCCCTTCCTGCTCCTGCAATACCTGGTTGAGGTAGGCGGTGAGCCGGCGGATTTCCTGGATCAGGGCTAGGTCGCCGGCCATGTCTGCCCTCGCAGTACTCCCGCTCCCATCGGCTCAGCCTCCCAGCGCATCGCGGATCTGGGCTACCGCCGCGTCCGGGGTGGTGAGCACTTCCACCACTAAGGCCTCGGCCGGCTCCTCGAGAGCGGCGAATTGGCTGTCGAGCAGCGTCGAAGGCATGTAGCGATGCACCCGTGCGGCCAGGCGTTGGCGGATCAATTCCTTGGAACCTTTCAGGTACACCACGCGCACCTGGGGCCGATCCCCTACCAAGATCCGTCTATAGGCTTCCTTGAGTGCCGAGCAGGCGAGGATAGCGCTGCCGGCAGCCAGCCATTTGTCCATCTCTCCGGCCAGCAGGGCCAGCCAGGGCTGGCGGTCAGCGTCGTCGAGCGCTTCGCCGCGGGCCATCTTCTCCACATTGGCCTGCGGGTGGAAATCGTCGCCGTCGTAAAAGGGCCATCCAGTCTGCTGCGAGAGTAAATGGCCGATGGTGGTCTTCCCGGAACCGCAGACTCCCATCAGCACTACCACCTGATTTTCGCCGTGCCCTGCCATTGCCCAGGGGCGCTCCTCGCCTCGCCCACTTGTAGCCCAAACCCATGAAAATGTGCATACAAATGCCCCCCCGGACAAGCCTGCCAACAAAGAAGGGGCCGGCTGCAGCTGCAGCCGACCCCGCTCCCATGCACGCGGCGCTCGTGATCACGGGATTAACATGGCAACTCCAAGACGATGCGAGCGCCGGTGGCCGAAGATCCCAGGCGCAGCCAGCCGCCGTGCTCCCGGGCGATGGCTCGGCACACGCTCAGGCCCAACCCCGTTCCCGCCCCTTTCTCTTTGGTGGTGAAAAAGGGCTCGAAGACCCGGTCGCGTATACCTTCGGGAATACCTGCCCCTTCGTCCTCCACCTCCACCTGCACACCATCCGCCTCCGCCCTGGTCCGTATCCAGATGCGGCCCCCTTTCCTAGAGGAGAGGATCGCATCCCGGCTATTGTGGATCAGGTTGATGAGCAATTGTTGCAGCTGGCCGCTATTGGCGTGGACCAGGGGCAGACTGTCTTGTAATTCCTCAACTAGTTGGACCTGCCGGTGCGCCAGCTGCCGCCGCATCAACTGCGTCACCTCTTGGACCAGCTGATTGAGGTTGATCGACTTCTTGGTCGATCCCTGGCTGCGCGCCACACCCAGCAGCAGACTGGCCAGCGACTGCGTATTGGCCGCCGCCTTGGAGATGGTCTCGATGCTCTCGCGCGCTTCGCCGCCCGATCCGTCGGCCAGCAACAATTCGCATTGGCCCATGATGACCATCAAGGCGTTATTCAACTCGTGGACTGCCCCGGCCGCCAGCTGGCCGATCAGCGCCATTTGCTGCGCCTGACTCAGTTGCTGCTCCTGCATCTCCATCGCTGCCAGGCGGCGGAATAGCGTGGACAAGACGTGGCCCAACTGGCCCACGGCCTCGGTCTCCGAAGGCTGGAACACCTCCGGTCCAGCACTGGCAATGGCCAGCACTCCGTGGGAAAAAGGCACCTGCATTGCCGACTGCGCTAACGGACTCAACCAGCGTTCCATGTGGACAAACCCCTTTCTACGGCTCCCCCCTAGATTGCGGTGGTGGACCACCGCTTGCTGCTGCCAGGTCTGCGCGATCGCATCCCTCTCCTCGGCAGCGTCAACGGCCTCCCAGTGAAATCCCGGCTGGAGTGCGTGAAAACACACCGCCGGGCGCCCTTCGCGGTGCTCTACTGCATAAACAACGCTGGCCAGCAGGGAGACATTCGCCTCCCTGAACTGGGTGCTCAACGCCAACAGGACTTCCATGCCTGCCCCGGAAAATCCCGCCGGCGTGCTGCAGCGGTACCCGTTGGTGATCTCAGCTAACTCGCTGGGCACCTCGCCCTCTCCCCCCAGCGGAGATCCGCCCCAGGGCCGCCTTGATCTGGAGGCTCTGCTCACTGTTCCCCGAGCGGTTGAACAACTCCTGGGCCATGGTCCACATGGCGATAGCCTGGCTCACCTCGCCGCGACTGAGGGCCACCTTGCCCAGGCCGATGTAGGCCAGTCCCCGCCCCCGCTCATCAGTCAACTCCTGGGACCCTTCGAGTGCCTGCAAGTACAGGGCCTTGGCCTCCTCTACCTGCTCTGGATAGGCATTGAGCCAGGCATCCCCAAGGTTATTGGCGGCCCCGGCTGCTTCTGCCTTATTTCCCGCCTCTTCATAGAGTTCCAAAGCCCGCGCGAGCGCCCGACAGGCCCCGGCCCAATTTTCACGCCGCAACAACAATCTTCCCAAACGGTCGCTGCACAGGGCCAGGCGATTGAGATGCCCGGTCTGCTCGAAGAAAACCGCCGCTTGCCGGTACCATTCCCCGGCGGTCTCTTCCTGTCCCAGCAGCTGATGGGCCTGTCCCAATCCTTCACAATTCATCGCCATGCCCAGCTTCCACCCCGCGCGGCGCTGCGCATCCAGGCCCTGCTCAAAGGATTGGCGCGCCGGCTCCAACTCGCGCTGACCCAGCCACCAGTTCCCCATGCGGTAGTGGTGATTGCCCGCCCCGCGCTGGTCGCCGGCAACCACAAATAGCTCCCGAGCCTGGAGATAGCGCTCCTGCGCCAGGGCCCACTGCCGGTGCTGCAGGCTGATGTTGCCCAGATTCGCCCACTGCTCGGCCTGCAAACCCGCCTCGCCCGCCTCTAC
>CAMAVQ010000028.1 GCA_945861755.1 Gemmatimonas phototrophica | reverse complement strand
CTCCATCTCGCGGCTGACCGTTTTGCCGATGTCGTGTAACAGACCCGCCCGGCGGGCCAGCCGCACATCCAGCCCGATCTCGGCGGCCATCAGCCCGGAGAGTTGGGCCACTTCGAGACAGTGCTGCAACAGATTTTGGCCAAAGCTGGTCCGGTACTTGAGCATACCCACGTAGTGGGCCAGCTCAGGATGGGTATCGCTAGCGCCAATCTCGGCGAGGGCCTTGCGACCGGCTTTTTCCATCTCTTCCTCGACGTTCTGCTTGCACTGCTCCACCACCTCCTCGATGTGGTTGGGCGTAAACCCGCCGTCGGCGATCAGGCGCTCCATAGCGCGGGCGGCCACCTCGCGTTTGGCCGGGTCGAAGGAGGAAAGCAGCACGGTGTCTGGCGTGTCGTCCACCACTACCTTGACCCCAGTGGCGGTTTCAAAGGTGCGCACATTGCGTCCCTCCTTGCCGATGATGCGGCTCTTGATGCTCTCGCTGGGCAAGGCCACCGTGGAGGTGGAGACCTGCACCGCCTCGTCCACGGCACAGCGCTCGATGGCCTGGGCGATGATCTTCTTGGCCTCGCGCTCCGACTCCTCGCGCACCCGCGCCTGCTCGGCGCGGATCAACGCCGCTGAGCGGGCGCGCACCTCACCAGCCAAGTGTTCCAGCAACTGCTCCTTGGCCTCCTCGGCTGTGAGGTTGGCCGTCATTTCCAGCTTCTGCCGGTAACTTTCGAGGGTGCGCTGAACCTCGGCCTCCACCTCTTTGTTGGACCCTTCCTGAAGGGCCAGACGCTTTTCATGGGTGCGCAGCCGGGTCCAATCTTTCTGTAACTCCTCGCGCTGGTTATTCAGCTCGCGGCTTCGGGAGGCCAGTTGTTTGTCGCGCTGCGCCATTTCCTGGGCCTGCCCCTCGAGGGCCCTTTCCTGCTCGGTGCGCTGCTTGTGCCACTGGTCCTTTTCCTCGAGCAGCTGCAGCCGTTGGGCCCGCTCTTCTTCTGCGAGGCGCCGCTGGGCGCGCTGCCCGGCGGCCTCCTCTAGCTGGGCGATGGTGTTCTTCTTTATTTGTTGGCTGAGGAAGTACCCCAGCACCCCGCCCAGGACCAGCATACCCAGGTAATAGAGGATCGAGATGGATTCGCTCATGGCTTGTCGACTCGTCTGCCTTCTGGATGGTTTGCCTAAGGGCGAGGCCGGCTTTCCGCCTCTTTGAGCGCCCGGTGTATCATCGCCGCCCGCTCGGCCCCGTCCTGCCAGCGCTGCTGGATCTGGGGGGCCAAGGTAGGTACGGGATCAAAATAATAAAAATAGGCTCCAGGCCGCACCGTGGGGCTAGTAAAGACGGCGATGCCGTGTTCGCGGTCGTAGTGTTCATACGAATGTACATCGCGTTTGCCTCCCCCGCCCATGGTATCCAGCACAAAGGCCGGGGTGTTGAAGCCGGCGGTGGTGCCGCGCACCTGTTTTTCCAGGTCGATGGCCTGCTGCAGGGTGGTCCGTAACTCCTCTACTCCTTTGACCATGTCGTGTACAAAGACATAGTAAGGCTGGACATTGACGTAGCTCAGACGCTTGACCAGCAGCTGCATGGTCTCCGCCTGGTCGTTCACCCCGCGCTGCAACACACATTGGTTGCGCACTACCACCCCGTGCTCGGCCAGGCGGTCCAGCCCCGTGCGGGTGATGGCGGTGATCTCGCGGGGATGGTTGAAGTGGGTGTGTACGGCCACCGATTTGTGGAGCTGCCGGCTCCGCTCAACCACCCCCAAGAGGGCGCCCACCCAAGCGTCGTCCCCCACCAGCCGCTGGGGCATGACCGCCGGTCCCTTGGTGGCAAAACGCAGGCGGCGGATGTTGTCCATCTCCAGCAGGGTCTTGCCGATGTGCTCGAGCTGTTCGGGCCGGAGGTTGTACACGTCCCCGCCGCTGACCACGATGTCCTCCAGCTCGGGGCGGGAAGCGATGTAGGCGAAGGCCTGCTCCCATCGTTCGGTGCTGGCACCGAAATGCATCTTTTCCACGTTGGGGGTGTCTAGGCCGATGGCGTACGAACGGGTGCAAAATCTACAGTAGACCGGGCAGGTGTCCAGGGCCAGAAAAAGGGCCCGGTCGGCGTAGCGGTGGGTGAGCCCAGGGACGGGCGAATGCGCCTGCTCGTGTAACGAGTCCAGCGCCAACTCGGGGTGATCGGGCACCCAGCGCGAGGCCAGGGGCATAAATTGCAGCCGCAGGGGGTCGTCGACCGGGTCGTGCCAGTCGATCAGGCTCAGGATATAGGGAGAGATGCGCAGGCTCATGGTCGAGCGCAACACCCCCTGGCTCACGTCCTGGTAGAAAGAGGCGGGCACCAGGTCCCCCACCACTTCTTTGAGTTTGGCTACGCTGGTGACGCTGTTGCGGCTCTGGAAGCGGTAATCGTGGAATTCCTGGGCGCTCAACCCTCGGTAACCGGGCAACTGCTGCCAGAAGGCGTCATCGCGCAGGTCCCGGTGAGAGACGGCCGCCGGGGCCGCCGGCGGCTGCAGCAATGGCAATGGGGCGGCGGGTTCTCGGACTAGGCTCATGACACTCCCCTTCCCTAACGGTCCTTGCTGTCCTTCATCAACAGATCCAGGAATTCCTTGCGCACCACTTGGTCCTCAAAGCAACCGCGGATGGCCGAGGTCGTGGTGTAGGCCCCCGGCTTCTCCACCCCGCGCATCTCCATACACAGGTGCCTGGCCTCCATGACCACGATGGCACCCTGGGGCTTCAGCTTCTCCACCAGCAAGTCGATGATCTGTTCAGTGAGACGTTCCTGGAGTTGGGGCCGGCGGGCATAAAAATCCACCGCCCGGGGAATCTTGCTGAGCCCCACGATGCGCTGGTCGGGAATATACGCTACGTGGGCCTTGCCGAAGAAGGGGATCATATGGTGGGCGCAGACCGAAAAGAACCCGATATCCTTGACGATCACCATGTTGCTGTACTTCTCTTCGTTCGGGAAGGTGGTGAAGACCGGCGCGCTCTTTTCTTCCAGGCCGCGGAAAATTTCTAGATACATGCGCCCGACCCGGTCCGGGGTCTCCTTGAGATGCGGATGGTCGAGGGGCAGGCCGAGGACCTTCATGATCTCGGAAAAATGGCCGGCGATCTGGTCAACCTTAGCCCAGTACGCCTTCTGCCCTCGCGGGCGCTTTCGCTCGTCGGGGTCTTCCGAATCGCGGTGAATACGTGCCATGCCTTTTCCTATCGCCTGGAGAACTGACCAATAAAGGCAGAGGGGCAAAAGCCTGCGCTCTGCCCCTCTGCCGACGAATCGCGCCCGAACTTCAACTCAGCGACTCAAGGCAAGCCTTGATCGCCGCAAAATCCGGCAGCACTTTGGCGTCATCAGACACCGAGGCGAAGCGGATCACCCCGGACTTGTCGATCACGAAGGCGGAGCGTTTGGCCACGCCCTTCAGCCCGATGAGTTCCTCGTATTGCGCCCCATACGCAGCGCTGACCTCTTTGTTGAAATCGCTCAGCAGCGGGATGGTGATCTTTTCCTTCTCGGCCCAAGCGCCCAACGAAAATGGGCTATCCACACTCAGGCCGAGCACTTCGGCGTTGAGGCTCTGATAGCCACCGAGGCCGGCGGAAATCTCGCACAACTCGGCCGTACAGACGCCGGTGAAAGCCAGAGGCACAAAGAGCAGCACCACGTTGCTCTTGCCCTTGAAAGACTCCAGACTCACCTGCTCGCGTTTGGTATCGGGCAGGGTAAAAGCTGGGGCTTGGTCTCCTACTTTGAGCACCATTGGTATTTTCCTTTCACTTGGCGGCCTGGAAGCGGCGCGCCACTTCGGCCCAGTTCACTACGCTCCAGAAAGCGGCGATATAGGCGGGACGGAGGTTCTGGTAGTTCAGGTAATAGGCGTGCTCCCACACATCCAGACCCAGGATGGGGGTGCCGCTGCCGTCCATGAGCGGGCTGTCCTGGTTGGGGGTGCTCAGCACCTCTAGTTTGCCCCCTTTGACCACCAGCCAGGCCCAGCCGCTGCCGAAGCGGGTGGTACCGGCGGCAGCGAACTTCTCCTTGAAGGCGGCGAAACCGCCCAGGTCGCTGGTGATGGCCGCGGCCAGGTCGCCGTCGGGCTCCCCGCCGGCCTTGGGGGCCATGACGGTCCAGAAGAGGCTGTGGTTGGCGTGCCCACCGCCGTTGTTGCGCACCGCGGTGCGGACGTTTTCGGGCACGGCGTTGAGATCCTTGATCAGGTCCTCGACACTCTTAGCCGCCAGGGCCGGATGCGCCTCAAGGGCCTTGTTGACGTTGGTAATGTAGGTGTTGTGGTGTTTGCCGTGGTGGATTTCCATGGTGCGGGCGTCGATGTGCGGCTCGAGCGCATCGAAGGCATAGGGCAGGGCGGGAAGGGTGTATGCCATGGGGCTCCCTTTCAGGATGAGGTTGGGGTGATTGGGTCTGGGTTCTCTTTTTCGCAGCGTTTTTGATGATCTTCTAGGGCGGCCCGCAGTGCATCGGCAGCCAGCACTGAGCCGTGTATCTTGAGCGGGGGCAGCCCGCCCAGAGCGGTGTTGACCGCCTCGCTGGTAAATTCCTGGGCCTCGCTCAGGCTGGCTCCGGCCAAGAGTTGGGTGAGCATTGAGCCGGCGGCGATCGAAGCCGCACAACCGAAGGTCCGAAATCGGGCCTGCAGCACCTGGCCTGCCCGGACCTCCAAGTAGAGATGCAACTCATCTCCGCAAGCTGCATTTTCGGCCCGGCCCACTGCATTGGCCTCGGCCAACATGCCCACATTCCGGGGGTGTTGATAATGATCCAAAACCGTGTCGTTATACAGGGCGACAAACTCTCCTTCACGCCTTGAGGTCGACCAGGCCCCCGCCCTTGTTCCTCCAATACTTGCGCGCCAGTTGGACCAGATCCCACATCAGCGTATCGCGCGACAGCGCATCGATGAGGGCCTGCTGCCCGGTGGCCTCGTCGCCGCCGATCAAACCCACCCCCTGCAGCATGGTCAGATGGTGGATCACCCCGGTCTGCAGCAGCGTGCGGTTCATTTCCGACAGGGGGATCTGGCTTTTGTCGGCGAACTCCTCGAGGAGCTGCTGGTAAAGTTCGGCCAGCTCGCCGGTCAGGGTGACTTCGATCTTGAAGGCTTTTTCCATCGCGGATTGGCGCCGACCATCGCCCTCCCTGGCAGGGGCCAGAGGTCTTGTCAGCGGCTGCGGGCTAATATAGGTAGGGAAGAGGGGCTGTCAAGAAGGGCTGGGGCTACTTGCCGATCAGGTCGTGCCGGCGCAGCAGGTGCCGGAAGCGGTCGTAGGTCAACCCCAGGTCCTGGGCGGCCTGCTTCTGGCTCCCACCGGCCTGCTCCAGGGCCCGGCGCAGCAAGCCGGCTTCGAGCACCCCTAGTTGCTCGTCGAAGCTGCCCGGGTCCGCCGCCTGGGGCATCCGCCCCTGCACCTCGGGGGGCAGGTCCTCGGTGGCTACCTCCCGCCCCCTGGCCACACAGAGCGCCCTTTCCACGGCGAACTTGAGCTCGCGCACATTGCCCGGCCAGGGGTACGCCGCCAACGAGGCGAGGGCCGCAGGGCTGAAAGATCGCAGGGCGATGGAGGGCACCTCGCGGCAGAGTTGCACGGCGAAAAATTCTACTAGCAGGGTGATATCCTCGGGTCTTTCGCGCAGCGGCGGCAGCAGGATCACGGTGAAGCGCAGGCGGTCATAGAGGTCGGCGCGGAAACGACCGGCGGCGATTTCCTCGGGCAGGTCGGCGTTGGTGGCGGCCACCACCCGCACGTTGACCTTGAGGGTTTTGGTGCTGCCGATGCGCTCGAATTCCTGGTACTCGATCACCCGCAGCACGTTTTTTTGGAACTCCAGCGAGGTATTGCCCACCTCGTCGAGAAAGAGGGTGCCCCCGTCGGCGCTCTCAAACCGGCCCCGGCGCAGGTCGGTGGCACCGGTGAAAGCACCTTTCTCATGGCCGAATAGCTCGGATTCCAGGAGCGTTTCGGAAAGGGCGGCACAATTGAGTTTGACAAAAGGCCGCTCGCGCCGGTCGCTGCCGTGGTGCAGCGCGGCGGCGATCAGCTCCTTGCCCGTACCCCGTTCGCCCTGGATGAGCACTGGGCGCGGGATGGAGGCAATACGGTCGACCTGTTCGAGGATACCCTGGATGGCCGGGCTGCGGCTGACGATCTGGTACTGCCGCCCCAGCTCGCCGCGATAAAAAACATTTTCCCGCCCCAGGGCCTCGTTTTCCGCCCGCAGGCGGGCGTTCTCGCGCAACACCTGGAGCATGCGCTCTACCTTCTCCATGCCCAGTTCCAGCTTGTCCTCTACATAGAGATCCTTCTCGATAAAATCGGCAGCCCCGGCCTGGATGGCCTGCACCGCCGCCTCGACACTGCCCTTGCCGGTGAGGATGATCACCGGCAGGTCTGGCCGGCGCTGTTTGAGTTGCCTGAGAATTTCGATGCCGTCGGGTTCCCCCGACCCAAAGTCCATATCGAGGACCACCAGTTCCACCTCGCCATTTTTCTGATCGAGGTGGGCCACCAGGGCCGATCCGCTGGCAAAAACGCCGACCTGTTTGCCCCGTTCTTGTAATTTTCTGGCCAGCAGCTGGCGCACCTCCGCCTGGTCGTCGGCGATGAGCACGCTGCCCTTGTTGGGTTCTTTCATCGCTTCTCAGCCCAGCGCCTGCAGCTGGGTGACGCTAGGCGTCACTTCGAAGTTGATGGGCAGGTCGAGGCGGAACACCGTGCCATGCCCCACCCGACTCTTGACGCGCAGCTCCCCGTGATGGGCGTGGGCGATGCGCCGGGCGATGCTCAGCCCGTATCCGTTGCCCTGTTCTTTGGTGCTGAATCCTGGATCAAAGACGTGGCCCAGGTGTTCGGGAGGAATCCCGGCGCCGTCGTCCTCCACCTCGATGAAAACTAGCCCCTGGTCTAGATTGCAGCCCAGCCCGACCGTGAGATTACCTGGGCGACCTGCCAAGGCCTCCAAGGCGTTTAGACACAGGTTGAGCAGCGCCTCGCGCAGCAGGCGTTCGTCGGCCTCTACCGGCGGCACTTCGTCCTGGATGCGCAGATGTAACTGCACCGGACCGGCCTGGATCCCAACCGCCGCCAAGACCCGCCGCACCACCTGCGCTGGATCGAGCAATACCAAGCGCACTTGTTCGGGCTTCATCGCCCCCAAGTACTTCACCCATTCCCCGTACAGCCGTTCCTGCTCGGCAGCCAACTCCCCCAGCTCGGTTTCCCAGGCGGGAGTCCCCTTTACCTGCCGCAGTAGACCGCGCAGCCGGCTGCCCATCAACCCCATGAGATTCTTGAGCTGGTGGCCCTTGGAATACAAGCCCTCATAGGTCTGTTCGCGGCTCAGCTCCATCAGCTCCATCGACAGTCTGGCCAACACCTGGGGCGCCCGTGGTCCAAACTCCTCGGTGATGTGGGCGTATTCCTGGGAGAGTTCCTCGGCCTCGACATGCTGAAAGAAGAGTCGGGCCAGGTGCAGGTAGGGTGAGGCCAGGGCCGGGTCTAGCTGGATAGCCACCTTGAATTCGCCGAGCGCACCCAACACCTGACCGCTTTCCAGCAGCAGGAGCCCCAGGCTGTCGTGGCCCGGGGCCGAAAGCGGATTGAGGGCCAGTCCCCGGCGGTAGATCCTGATGGCCTGGGGACGGGTCTGGAGTTCCTCGGCGTAGAGGTTGCCGAGGGCAAAACAGACCCGGTCTTCCCCCGCATAGGCCCGTCCAGTCGCGCAGGCGTGCAGGATGGCTTCGAGATGGGTGATGGCCTGCCTGGCCCCAACGCCCTGGCTGCGCCCTTGGCGCACCCATAGCAGGGCTAGTTGGAACCGCGCCTCCAGATGGCCCGCTTCGGCGGCGAGGGTGAAGGCCTCCAGGGCGGGTTCGGTCTGCCCGGCCTGCAGCAGGGCCACACCCTGGCGGAAATCCGTTTCTCCGCGCTGCCAATTCGGTTCCACGGCCACTTGGCGTCAGCGGTTGATCATCCGCCAGCCGTAGTAGACCAGCACCACCACCACCGCGGCGGTAAAAAGTATCGCGATCAGGGAGAACACGAAACCGATGGTTTTGAAGAGCAGTTTCACCCCCAGGACCACGCCGATGACCAAC
Organism: Gemmatimonas phototrophica; assembly: GCA_945861755.1. Taxonomy (GTDB): domain Bacteria; phylum Latescibacterota; class UBA2968; order UBA8231; family UBA8231; genus SICG01. Next base: position 25,401 of record CAMAVQ010000028.1, on the reverse strand, counting down.
AGGAACGCGCCGAGTATCTTCGCCAGCATCTCTCCCCTCCTATTCCTTGTCGTGCTTCGTTATTGATCTGAGCTTCATCTGGCTGGCTCAGGCGCTCTCGACGCGGCGGGCCCAGTGTTTCTCGTGGCTGTAGAGAAATTCGGGAAAGCGGTATACCACCATGCCCGAATCAGTGACCTCCACCTCGGCGTACCCCCCGTCGGCCAGTTCGCGGAGGATCTCCTCGGCTTCCTGAACCATCAGACCGCTGTCGGCGGCCGCTTCGGCCACCATCAGCCGCCCGCCTTTCTGGCGGGCCAGGCGCACGATGCGGTTCTGTTCCTTGCGGTGGCGCACCAACAGGGCGGCGGCGTCCAACTTGGAGGCCAGCAGCCAGAGCAGGCCGCCCATCAACACCAGCGCCACCCCGATGGAGAGGGGCTCGAAGTTGGTGAACAACCCATACAGGATCAGGCCCAGGCCGATCGGGATCATCGGCACGGCCCAAGCCTTGAGGAAAAGCGCACCCAGACGCTTCAACCCACCTTCCATCGAAAACCTCACCTTCAGTTTGGCGTCCTCAATGGTTCTTTGCAGCTCGCCCATGGAATCAATCCTGTTTCTTGGTCACCTTGGCTTTGAGCTGGGCCAATTCGCTCTCCACCTGCTTGCCGGTGTCGAGTGCCCGGATCTGCTTCTCGATGTCGTCCTTGTCGCTGGCCATCTCCTCATAGGCCTCGGCTTCAGCCTCAGAACTCTCGATCTTCTGTTCGAAACGCTCGAAGCTGGAGAAGGCGCCCGACCCCAGCCCCGACATACTCTGGGCCATCTGCTTGCGGGCCTGGGCCGCCCGATGCCTGGCCACCAGGACCCCTTCACGGGCACGGGCCTCTTCTAACTTCACCTTGAGCTCACCCAGTTGGGTCTTGAGCTGGGTCACGGACTGCCGGCTCTCCTCCAGGGCGGCGCCCAGGTCGTCGCGCATCTTCTGGAAGACCGCCTTGCGCTCCAAAGCCCGGCGGGCCAGTTCGTCGTCTCCCCCTTCCACTGCCCTTTCCGCCCGCCGCTGCCATTCCTCCACCTGGGCCCACTTTTCGGCATGCTGGCGTTCCAGGCGTTTCTGATTGGCCAGGGCGGTACCTACCGAAGCGGTGGCCTTGTTCACCGCCTCTTCCATCTCCCGCACCATCTGCCGGATCATCTTGTCGGGTTCTTCAGCCCGGTCCAGCAACTCGTTGATATTGGCCTTGAGGATGTCTGCCATCCGCGAAAAAACGCTCTTTGCCATTGCTCCACGCTCCTTGATGGGTCTGGAATAGCCTTCCCGCACTTTGGTATTGCAAGAGCTGTGCCAGGACTTCCCGAGCATGGTGATTGTCCAGTAATAGATTGTCTGCCAATAATTTATATCTTTTATATCAATCTGATAGCCAAATCTGAATGGCCGGTGCCGCCAGGGCAATGGCCGGGACAGCCAGATTTGAATCTGCTGTCCGAGGCCCTTTGACAAAAATCTGGCATTTGCGGAACTTTTCACGGCCCCTGCGTTTAATGTATATTCGCCGTCTCTCTCGTGAAAGGAGGATTTCCCGCGCATGTATCGCCTTGGATTGTCCGGTGCCCTTTTCCTGTTGAGCCTTTGCCTGGTGCGCTGCAGCCCCGAACCGCAGATCCAAACCAAGGACGGTGGCGAGATGGTGCTCATCCCCGCCGGAGAATTTCTCATGGGGGGTGAGAAGGCGGATCTGGAAGGGTTTGCCCCAAGTATATATCTCAACTACGAGGCTGAGTACCCCCGCCACCAGGTCAAACTCAGCGCCTTCTATCTGGACAAATACGAGGTCAACAACGCCCAGTACAAGAAATTCCTCGCCCACCTCGAGCAGCACCAGGGTACTTCGTTCAACCACCCCAGCCAGCCCGCCGACCAGGACCACCTGCAGCATTATCTCAACGACGAGATGAAGGCCGAGAACCAGCCGGCCACCGGGCTCAATTGGTTCGATGCGTACGCCTTCTGCAACTATGTGGGCAAACGCCTGCCCACCGAAGCCGAATGGGAATACGCCGCCCGCGGGCCCGGAGAAATGTACCGCAAATACCCCTGGGGCAACGAACGCCCCGAGACCGACGGCCTCTGGCGGGCCAATATCCGCCCCGAACAGGGCTGGAGCGCCGATGGCTTTCGCTACACTGCGCCCGTGGGCTCCTTCCCCGACGGGGTCAGCCCTTTTGGCATCATGGACATGGCCGGCAATGCCGAGGAATGGGTCGCCGACTGGCTGGATGCCAGCTACTACCGCAACAGCCAGGGAGCCAAGGACCCGCAGGGCCCCAAGGACGGCCGCAACAAGGTCATCAAGGGCGGTTCCTTCGGCACCGACCCCATCCACATCCGCATCGCCACTCGGCTCTACGGCGCTCCAGAGGTTAAATCAGAGATGCAGGGTTGCCGCTGCGCCAAGGATCCCTGAGCGGAGTCGCGTTAGGAGCCGGCATGGGGTGAGTTGCCTGTCCTCCCCCGCTTTGCTATCGTATACCCCTAAAGGTCACTCCCAATTCCTGTGCAAAGGACTTGAGCTATGAAAATGTATATCGGCGGCGCCTGGGTCGAAGGCAAGGAGAAGATCGAGGTGCTCAACCCCTTCGACGGCTCGGTGATAGATACCGTGCCCAAAGCCACATCCCAGGACGTGCAAACCGCCCTGGCATCGGCGGCACGTGGGGCTGAAGCCATGGCCAAACTCACTGCATACCAGCGCTATCAGATCCTGCACAAAGCCTCCGAGTTGATGACCGAAAGACTCGAGGATCTGGGCCGCACCATCACCCTGGAAGAAGGCAAGGTCATCGCCGAGGGCCGGGGCGAGGCCGCCCGCGCTCAGGAAACCATCACCCTGTCGGCCGAGGAGGCCAAGCGACTCAACGGCGAGACCCTGCCCCTCGACGCGGCCTCAAACGGGGCCGGCAAGTTCGGCTTCACCCTGCGTATTCCCTGCGGCGTGGTGGCAGCCATCACGCCCTTCAACTTTCCCCTCAACCTGGTTTGTCACAAGGTGGGTCCGGCCCTGGCCGCCGGCAACTCGGTGATCATCAAGCCGGCCACCGACACCCCGCTCTCGGCCCTCAAACTGACTCAGGTCCTACTCGACGCCGGCCTGCCGCCCGAAGGCATCCAGTGTATTACCGGGTCGGGCAGCACCATCGGCGACGCCATCTGCGGCGATAAACGGGTGCGCAAGATCAGCTTCACCGGCAGCCTGGAGATCGGCGAGCACATCTGCCGGGTGGCAGGCATGAAAAAGGTGACCATGGAGTTGGGTTCCAACGCCCCGGTCATCGTCATGTCAGATGCTGACATCGAGAAAGTGGCCGCCGCCACCGCCACTACCGGCTTTGCCAACGCCGGCCAGGTGTGTATCTCGACCCAGCGGATTCTGGTCAACCAGAAGGTGTACGGCGACTTCATCGACGCGCTCAAGCCCAAGGTCGAAGCGCTGACCACCGGCAACCCCACCGCCGACGGGGTCAAGATGGGACCGATGATCCGCGAGCGGGACGCGGTGCGGGTCAACGAATGGGTACACGAGGCGGTGGCCGCCGGCGCCCGCTTGGTCACCGGGGGCACCCGCCAGGGCACCATGCACGCCCCCACCATCCTGGCCGACGTAGATCCCAAGATGCGCATCTCCTGCGAGGAGGTGTTCGGGCCGGCCGTGGCCGTCAGCCGCTTCAATGACATCGACGAGGCCATCGCCCTGGCCAACGACAGCAACTACGGTCTGAGCGCGGCCATCTTCACCCAGAACATCGACTGGGCCCTCAAATTCGCCCGCCAGGTGCAATCGGGTAATTTACACATCAACTGGGGCACGGTGTGGCGCGCCGACATGATGCCCTACGGCGGGCTCAAGGACAGCGGTATGGGCAAGGAAGGCCCCAGGTACGCGGTGGAGGAGATGACCGAGATGAAGATGGTGGTCTTCCACTAAGCGGGCAGGTCTACCGGCAACAAAGAAAAGCGGGTGCCACCCCTGAGAGCGAACCCCGCAGGCCTTTACTGGGGGAGTGGAGTCGGGAAAGGGCCTGGGGGTTGAGCGGGGCGTCGGTGGCAGGCCCGGGCATCGGGAAAGGCCGGAGTGGGTTGCCCGTTGCCGCCTCTCACCATTCCCCGCGCGCCACGTACTCCAGAAAGGCTTCACGCAGCCGGCGGGTCAGGGGGCCGGGCTTTCCGTCGGCCACCTGGTACTCGTCGATCCTGACCACTGGCATGGCCTCGGTGGTGGTCCCGGCCAGAAATACCTCCTCGGCTCCCAAGTACTGTTCCAGGGTGGAAAACTCCTCGCGCACCGGCAGCTTGATCTCACCGGCCAATTCCAGCACGATGCCCCGGGTGATGCTGGGCAGGATATGGGGCCCCGCTGGTGAGGTCCACAGTGCGCCCTGGCGCACACAGAAGACACTGGTGGAAGATCCCTCGGTGACGCGGCCCTCGCCGTCTACCAGCAGGGCCTCAAAAGCCCCGGCCTCAGCCGCCTGTTGTTTGGCCAGGATATTGGCCAAGAGCGAGGTGCTCTTGATGTCGCAGCGTTTCCAGCGCAGGTCCGGGGTGCTGACCACCTTCACCCCCCGCTGGTACAACTCGACTGGGGGCCGGCGCAGTTGTTTGACCGTCATCACCACCGTAGGTTGGGTGCCGGCAGCGGGAAACTCGTGGTGCCTGGGGGCCGTCCCCCGGGTGATCTGGATATAGACCATGGTCTCGGCGAATCCGCTCCGTGTAATCCCCTGCCGCACAATCTCCCCCAGGCCGTAGGCGCGGAGGTCCAGGTCGATGTGCAGGGCCTTGAGGCTGTGCTCCAGGCGGCGCAGATGGGGTTCCTGGGCAAAGGGGCGGCCCCCATACGAAGCCAACACCTCGTACACCCCGTCGGCGAACTGGAAACCGCGGTCCTCTACCGACACCACTGCTTCCGCTAGAGGCATGAACACGCCGTTGACAAAGGCGATTTCCGGCATCTCTCTCTCCTATACTCCTGCCTGCAACTGCCACAGGGCCCGATAATAGCGCATCAGGCGCAGAGGATCTGGGCTTTCGGGAATTTCCGCCAGGCAGTACCCCGCGTACCGACTCTGCCTGAGCAGCTCGAAAAGTCGCCGCCAGGGGTAGTCGCTCCACAACTCGTTGATGTGTACCAGGCCGATGCGGCCGGCCAACAGGGCGAAATTGCCGTCGATGGAAGCGCCGTCCAAGTCCTGGGGGTTGGAGTTCCAGCAAGCCACCACACTGGGGTGGTCGGCGCAATCGAGCATCGTGCGGATGTGCGGGGGTTCGCAGGTGACGCGGCCGTGTACCTCCAGTCGCAACTGCACCCCTAAGTCTGCGGCGCTTTCCCCGCATTGGCGCAGGGCGCGACCGATCTGGGCAAAGGTCTGATCGCGGGGCACGCCTTCGTCCTCGTGCAATTTGTTGGGCCGCACCTTGACCCCCGAGGCGCCCAGGTCGGCGGCCAGTTGGAGGTATGCCTTAGTGCCCTCGATATGGCGCTGCAATTCGGCCGGATCCACCATATCGAATTCAAAAGCAGTCCCCAAGCCCACCAGCTCTACCGGCGAGCCGGCGAAACGCTTGCGCACCTCTGCCCGCTGGGTGGGGTTCAGGTCGCTTTCCACCTTGTGGGCGTGGGTGGTGCGCAACTCTACCCCCGCGAAACCGGTCTGCTCGCAGTTGGCAATCAGGGTACCCAGGTCCCAGTCCTTGGCCAGGTTGTAGGTCACCAATCCCAGGCGCATCTCAGCCTCCTCCTTCTCCAGCGTACAACTCGGTGTTAAAAACAGCCTTCTGTTGACGCAGATAGGCCTCCTTGCTCAGGGCCGGCTGATGTTCGTGGGCCACCCGACGGGCCAGGGAGGCATCGTCCCACAGCAGGTCGATAGCCATCATCGCCAGGGCTTTGGCCGGCGCCAGGTACCCGGAATCCGGGTCGGAGATGTGCCACCCGGTGCTGTGCGCCGCCCCGCTGGCACCCATCATCACCGGATGTAACACCGGCATCAGCTGGCTCAGGTCGCCGGCGTCGGTGGAGCCACCGCTGTGGGGCAGGTCGCGGTAGGCCGCGCTGCCGAAGAGTTGCCCGGCGTTTTCCCTGAAGACCTGGGCCAAGAGCGGGTCGTTGCGCAGCGACAGGTACCCTGGGATCGTCTGGATCTCGACCTGGCAGCCCAGCGCCATGGCCGCCCCCCTGAGGGCGCGGTCCACCTTGGCCGCCGCGTCGAGCATGGCCTCATTGGTGCGGGCGCGCACATAGGTCTCCAGGCGCGCCTCGGCGGGCACGATGTTGACCAGGTCCCCGCCCTTGGTTAGGATGGGGTGGACCCGCACACAGTCCTGGTCGCGGAAGGTCTCGCGCTGAGCATCGATGGCGACCAGCGCGATCTGGGCGGCCTTGAGCGCATTGATCCCCTGCTCGGGCGCCATGCCGGCGTGGGCTGCCCGGCCGATGAAGCGCACACTTTTGGCCAGGAACCCGTTCGAGGAAGCCGCCACCCCCACCGCCCCCTCCAGATGTTCGGCGCTGCCGCTGTGGATCATCAGCGCCATGTCCACGCCGTCGAAGTGGCCCCGCTCCAGCATTTCGGCCTTGCCGCCCAGGAAGGTGGCCTTGCGTTCCTGGACCAGGCCCAGGCGGTAGTCGATCTCCACGTATTCTTCGGCGGGCACCGCCATAAAGGCGATCTGGCCGGTCAGATGATCTGCCGCCCGGCAGGCAGCCAGACCCAGGGCCGCTCCCATCAGGCCAGCGATCTGGGCGTTGTGGCCACAGGCATGGGCCGCACCGGTCTGGGCATGGGCTCGGGGGTGGCCGGGCACCACCAGGGCATCCAATTCCCCCATCAGCGCCACCGTGGGGCCTGGTCGGCGGCCCGCAAGTTGGGCCTTGACCCCGGTGAGAGCCAACCCCTCCTCAAAGGGCAACTGCAATTCGGCGAAGATCTCGGCCACCCGCCGGGCCGTGCGCACCTCCTTGAAGCCCAGCTCGGGGTCGTCCATGATCGCCTCGCCGAGGGCGACGATGCGTTCTCGGCGCTGGTCGATGGCCGCGCAGACCTGCTTCTTCAGGGTTTCCCTGTCCATGTTCTACTCCATTCTCAGCAGCCAGCGGGCTGCGTTGTGCAGGAGGCGCTGCACCATGGGATGCTCTAAGATCTCGAGGGTGTGGCCGTTGGCCAGGTACGCCACCCGGCCCTTACCGTATTCGTAGGCCCAGCCAGCTGCCGACTCCATGCCATTGCGGCCCTGGCTCTTGAGCAGCAATTGCACCCGGTCGTGGTCGAACCAGAGGAAGTGCTGCTCATCGGTGATCTCGTACTCCTCCACCCCGGCGGTGATCGGATGGCGCGCCACCACCTGCACGTCGAAGGCCTGCACCGGGGGGTGGCCCTGGTAGTAGCCGCCCATCACTCGCCGGTAACCATTTTTCCAAGGGTACGCCCAGCCGGCATTGTGCAGGGGCAGGAAGGCCCCGCCCCCGGCCACGAAAGCCTCGATGGCCTCTTCCTGGTGGGGCTGCATCCACACCTGGTGGGGCTGGTCGTCGCCCTGGGGCCACTGCATGCCGTCGCGCAGGATGACCAGCAGGCGTTTGCCTTCCAAGGTATGGCGGTCAAGGCTGGCGAAGTCTGTCGTGTACTCCACTTGTAGTCCGGCCGCCTCCAGGGCCGGCCCCACCCCGGCATAGGCGTCCTCGGCCCGGTGATACCGGTCGCCGGCCAGCAAGATTGCATCGTTCATCGCAGTCCTCTCAGCGGGTGGGTAGCAGGCCCAGATCCTCGCCCTGGCGAAAGCGCAGGGCGTCGGCGATCATGCGGCCCACGTCGAATTGGGGGTCAAAGCCCAGCAGGCGGCGGGCTTTGCTGATGTCGAATTCGTAATAGGTGGGAACGCCGGAGAGTTGGGCCTCTACCACCGGCAGGTCCAAGGCCGCACTGAGCTGCCCCACGGCTTCGTCCCAGGTGAAAGGCCGAGGCCCGGCCAACTGAAAGGTTTGACCATAGGCCGGCTCGCAGCCCAGGGCGCACACGCAGCCATGGACGATGTCGCGCACCTCAGCCACGTGTTTCTTGTAATAGCGCCCCTGGTCATCCTTGAGGGCCACCAGACCTTCCTCCCCCTGCCACAAGGCGGCCAGTTCCGGAGCACTGTCCTTCATCTTGCTCAGGTAGAACTGGGGGAAGTCGAGGATCTCGCCGGCGCCCAGGACCATGGCGAAACGCAGGATGGTGGTGGGCAATCCATGGCCAAGAAAGTAGCCGTTCACCAATTCTTCTCCCACCGATTTGGTGAGGGCGTACGCACCGCGGGGTCGGCGTGGGGTCTCTTCGGTGATGGGCGCCCTCATGCCTCCGGGGACGTATTTCTCGTAGAGCGCGTCGGTGCCGGCAAAGAGGAACTGCCGGATGCCCGTCTGGCAGCGGGCAGCCTCCAGCATGTTAAAGGTGCCGCGCACATTGATCTCGAAGTACTCGTCCTCCGTGAAAGGTCCCCCACCCTGGAAAGCGGCACCCAGATGGTAGATGACTTCCATCCCGGCCACGGCAGCGGCCACCTGGTCTGGCTCGGTGATACTGCCCCGGCACAGTTCCACGCCCAGGCCGGCCAGCTTCTCTACCCTCAGATCTCGGTCCCAGACCAGGCCGCGCACCTGATGGCCCTCGCCGACAAGGGTGGCGGCCAGGTTGGCGCCGATGCGGCCGGTGATACCGGTTACCATTATTTTCATTATTCCCTACCGCGAAAACACGCTCAAACAAATGATTCGAGGAGGCACGCTACGCGATTGATCTGGGTATCGAGAGGAATTTGGTGATTATCCCACCGAAACCTATTTTCTTGGCCGCCAGACACCCCATTGAATCTTTGATAATAATCCCATCATGAAAAGAAAAGTAGCCAAGCCGCCGTTTCTTCGCATGTTGCCCCCTGAGGTCTTGTGGCTACTTGTGGCACTATCATTTCTTCTTTTTTGTTTTCAATTCATCACCCTGAACAAGCTTGGGGTGCTGCCGCCAAGCGCGCTCTTCTTTACCCTGTCTCGTTATGTCGAGGAAGTCACCGCCAGCCAGATCAGCTTCGATTGGCTCGATATGCTGCTGACGGGCATGATTGCGTCTATATTCATTGTTCTTATAGTGTTAGAGATAACCAGGAATCGTATCTCTCTTTTTCTTGCCCACTTCCTCACCAGCGATCTCAGGGCTGCGATTCTGCTCTCCATCAGCAGCCTTGTCATCACACGTTTCTACTTCGCGCCGGGCATGTTAAGCTGGGCGGGAGATGCCCCGCAACACATTGTCTACTCTGATATCACCTCTCGTATCATGGCGGATGGCCAATGGCCAATCTGGACCAACTGGTACGGCACCGGTTCTCCTTACCTTCAGTTTTATGGCTTCTTCTTCTTTTTACTTGCCGGTTTGACTGACATGATATGCCGAGACGTTTCTGTCTCGCTGAAGTTGCTGTTAGCCGCGACCCATCTGGTCTCTGGCATCGGCATGTATTTCCTGGCGCGGACCCTCTGTCGTTCTCGCCGGGCTGGCTTCCTGGCAGGTATTGGGTATGTGATCTGCTTCTGGCACACCCAGCACGTTCTCTTTATGGGGCGACTGCCTCTTTCCCTGTTTTACGCTTTGCTACCATGGCCATTCTACTATTTTGAACGGCTGCGCATATCGCCTCACCGTTCCACTCTTGCCGCCGGAGGGGGCCTCACTCTGGGGCTGCTAATTCTGACCCATCCTGGGTACGGCTTCTGGGCGACGGCATTGCTCGCACTCTACATGGGTGTGCAGGTCTTGGGGATTGCCGGCAAAAAGGATCTGTGGTCCATTCTCAGTTATAGTATCGCCATCCTCCTCGCTGGCCTGGCGTTCAGCGCCTGCCTAACCCTACCCATGTGGGTAGAGCGGGACTTTACTGGCCTCCGCGCAGGGTTCGCAGCAGTCTCCTTCTCGGGTGTGCCAGATCCCACCTGGCAGCACCTGCTGATCTGGTCCAACTTCCGCTTCTGGCTACTCGCTCTTCCCCAGTCCGCCCAACACTGGTACGGTGGATATCTTGGTTTGTCGCTGGTGGCAATTGCACTTTTCGGCCTTATAGGAAACGCTCGGTCAGGACGAGGTTGGCCCCCCCCTCAAGCAGCTGGCGGTCTCTGTTTGCTGTTTTCTCTGCTGCTTGTATTTGGTTACCGTTGGCCATTCATCAGTTCCCTTCCAGGCATTCACATCCTTGCGTCCTATCGCTACCTCGTCTTCGTCACCTTTTTCCTGACCCTGATGGTGGGTTTCGGAACAAGGGCCCTGTTGATCCTAATTGGGAGGAAAAGACGCGCGATTCCTCTTTTCTCTTCCTTGCTCCTGCTCGTGGCTTTGGACCTGGGCCCGACCACGTTCCAGCAACCTTATTCCTCTGAGTATACAGAGGATAATCCTTCTAATTATCCGCTCTCCTTTTTCACTGGTTTTTCCACGGAAGCCATGGATGGTTTTTCCACGGAAGCCATGGAATACTACAACAGGGGTGAACTCCCTCCCTATCGGATCTTCTGGGCTCTAAGAGACATCAATCCTTACCTGGCGCTTGGCAGACTGGCTTTTGCCATCCACACCCCAACGCCGCAGGCTCCCCATCCAGGAGAACTCAGGGCCAATGACGAATTCGTCAGGCCTCTCGAGAGATACATCAGTGTCGTCTTGGCCAAATTGCCGAAAACGAAGTCCGAGGTATCCTCCATCAAGACTATCGACGTTATTACTGACGCCCTCGGGTTGCTCAATGTCAAACACCTGTTGGCTACGCAGGCCAACAAGGACATCGGGGTGCTGACCTTCGTCGACCATACACCCATCCTCGTTTCTCCCAGGATTTCCGGAATTTCCTCCATCAAGTCTGAACCTATTGGGCAACAACTCGAGATGAAAGAGTTCCAGAGTGTCTTAGGAGAACATGAGGTGGATACCTCATACAAGTTACTATCGCTTTTCTGGGTCGTCAGGAACACCGGGGTTAATCTGCATAACAAGACCTGTGACCGCGTTATCTTGTCGAAATACCAAGGCGACGAAAACCTCGGAACCTCTCCTGCGGTTGAGCTTCTAAGTCACCAAGTGTGGAATCAACGTGTGGAGATACGCGCACGTGTTTCCGCTCCCTGTTTCGCCCGGCTCGCGTACGCCTACTTCCCCTACCTCCACGTGTATGTGGATGGCAATGAGGTAGAGTCCATGGAAACAGCAGACCATTTCGTGGCCCTGCGCCTGGAAGCTGGGGAACACCTCATCGTCCTTGAGCCCCACCTCTCTCCCCTCCGCCGCATCCTGCTGTGGCTCGACCTTATTATGTTGGGCGCGGCAATTTGGGTGTGGGTCAGGGAGCGGCGACGTCAAATACCCGCCAGATAATCCAGCACTTCCTGCATCTCTACCACATCCCCGAACTTGGCGTCGATGTCGAAGAGATTCCACTCATGGGCCGCTTCGGCCCGGTCCTGCACGGCCTGGCGGGGGATGATGCCCTTGAAGCGGTAGGCCCGCGCGTCCGTGGCCGCGGCCCGCACGCAGGCACTGGTCGAGCAACCGGTGATCAGCAGGGTATCCACCCCCTGCTCGATCAAGTAGGAGGCCAGATGGGTGCCGAAAAAGGCACTGGCGTTCTCTTTGTACAGGATGAGGTCCTCGGGCGCCGGGGCCAGGCGCGCATCTAACTGGCAGGCCCGCTCGTCCCAGCGGCGGAAGTCCTTCCCTCCTGGCTGGGCGTGCATGGGTTCCTCGGCATGGGGTCTAAAAGGCGAGGTGGTGTAAATCACCGGCAAGCCCTTGGCGCGGCAGGCAGGCAGCAACACCTGAATGGCGCTGACCGTCTCGTCCAGCCGCGCCGAGCCCGTGGCATAGGCCGGGTCGGTCCAGCCGTAGGCCATGTCGATGATCAGCAAGGCCGGTCTGCGGCCAAAACCGAACCTCTTTAGGAAGATGCCCTGCCCCTGGTAGTAGGCCCGCACCGATTCAATGGCGGCCTTGGTGTGTTCCATCGCCTTCTCCTTTATCATTTTAGCTCAGTTCCCTCCCAGACGCTCCAGTTGGGCCAGGTCCAGTTCCACCCCCAACCCCGGACCCTCCGGGGGTGCCAGACCCCCGGCCTGATAGGTGAAGGGACAGGTGATCACATCCTCTTGGTACATGGCCGGCCCAATCAGGTCCGAGGGGTAGGAGATACCAGGACTGGAGACCCCAAGGTGGACCTGTCCGGCCGTGCCCACCCCCAACTCCACGGTGCTGCCCAGCAAGGCCCCGATGCCGGCGGCCTCGGCCAGGGCCAGCACCTTTTTGCAGCGGAAGAGGCCCCCGCACCCTTCTGGAAAAAGGTTGATGATGTCCACGGACTGGTGATGCACCAGATCCAGCACATAATCCCAGCGGTCCCAGACATGCTCGATGATGGGGACCTCCACCGCCTGGCGCACCCGCGCCAGATCCTCGGCCCCCCGCCCGCGCACTGGCGACTCCACCGCCTGCAGCCCGTACTGGGCCAGGCGCGGGATATTCTCGATGGCTTCCTCCAGGCTCCAGGCCCCGCTGGCGTCCAGCTTGAGCTGGGCCTGGGGGCCGGCGCTCTCGCGGATGAGGCGCACGCAGTTCTCGTCGTGTTCGATGCGCGAACCCACCTTGAGTTTGAAGGCGTCAAAACCTTGGGACCTCATCTGGCGGATCTCGTCGGCGATCAGGTCCGGCTCCCGGATGTACACCACCCAGGAGACCTCCACCTGGGGCCGGTACCTGCCGCCGAGCAGCTGGTACACCGGCACGCCCAGCGCCTTGCCCATCAGGTCGTACAGGGCGCTGTCCACGGCGCAGCGGGTGGAGCGATCTAAGGGAAAGAGGGCGAAGATGGCTTCCAGGTCAAAGGGGTTGCGCCCCAGGAGCAGGGCTTCCAACTGGCCCTTAAGTCGGGCCGGTTCCAGACCTGGTTCCAGATCGGACCATTCCCCCAGGCCGCAGAGTCCCTCGTCGGTCTGCAACTGGAGGAAGGCAAAGCGGGAAAGAGTGGGCGCGTCGCTGGCGCCGGCGATGGGGGTATCGATGCCGGCGCCCACCACCGTGCGGTGCTGTCGCTGCACGCGGATACTGCGGATCTTGAGCCCGGTGATTCTCATCGCTCTGCCTCGCTTCCTCTCGGCCAAAAATATAAGACCGCACCCTCCTCCCCTCCACCCCTTGCGCCCAATACTGTTCTCCGCTATCTAGAACCCCCGACCCTAGCCAGGAGCGCGCCATGAAGATCACCGCTGTCGAGTTGTTCGAAGTCGAGATCCCCCCCATTCCACCCATCGCCAAATACTTCCCCAAGATCTACGACATCACCCTGTGCCGTTTCAGCACCGACGAAGGCCTGCAAGGCTGGGGCGAGTACCAGGGCAAACGCGAGGTGCTCGCCACCCAGGGGGCCGCCCTGGTGGGGCAAGACCCGCTGGCCTTGGACCCCTTTGCCCAGCCAGACGCCTTCACCTGCGCCTTGCTGGACATCGCCGGCCAGGCCTACGGCCTGCCCATGCATCGCTTCTTTGGCCCCAAGGTGCGCGACAAAGTCCCGGTCTCCTACTGGTCCTGCCACATGGAGCCGGCCGAGACCGCGGCCCAGGCCGAGGTGGGCGCACGCCTGGGCTTTTCCAACCACAAGCTCAAGGCCCGCTCCTGGGACATCGTCGAGACCGTGCGCCTGATGAAGGAGGCCGCCGGGCCAGACTACACCGTGGGTGTGGACCCCAACACCGAATTTCGCCTGCCCCCGGTGGCCGCCCGGCTGGCCGCCCAGTTGGAACCCTTCGGCACGGTTTCGGTCTTCGAGGACCCGGTGCTCAAGGAAAACCTCGACTGGTACCGACTGCTGCGCGAAAAGAGCCAGATCCCCATGGCTTTGCACCTGGGCGCACCTGCCGGCGTGTTGCAGGCGCTCAAGGCCGAGTGTATCGACTATGTGAACCTGGGAGGCTCTGCCCTTCAAGTGCGCAAGGCCGCGGCCCTGGCCGAGGCGGCCCAGGTGCCCTGCTGGGTGCAGATGGGCGGTTTGTGTACGGGAGTGCTGGCCGCCTATTCGGTGCAGCTGCAGAGCACCCTGCCCAATGCCACTCTGCCCTGCGACGAGTTGCCCTTCACCCGGGTCGCCGATGTGCTGGAGCAGAGCCTGCGGTTGGAGGCCGGTCACTTCCATGTCCCCCAGGGACCGGGACTGGGCGTCAAAGTGGACCTGAAAGTGGTGGAGAAGTACCGGGTGGCCTAACTGCGGCGGCCCTTTTTCTTTTTCTTGGTCGCACCGCGGCGGGGCTGCGGTGTGTCCAGCAGGCGCAAGTCCAGGCGCGGGGGCGACCAGTCCACCCGCACCACCTGCACCCGCACCGGCGTGCCCAGGGAGAAGGTGCGGCCGGTGTTGCGGCCGCGCAGGCAATGCTGGCGCTCGTCGAACTCGAAGTAGTCGTCGAGGAAAGCCAGGGCGCAGAATCCCTCCACCATCAACCCTTCCAACTCCACGAAGAAACCGTTGCGCAGCACCCCCGAGACCAGGCCGGGGTATTCCTCGCCCAGGTGCTCCTCCATGTAGCGCAGCTGCTTGCTCTTGGTATAGGCCCGTTCGGCCACATTGGCCCGGCGTTCACAACTAGACGTCCACACCCCCATCCACGACAACTGCTCCTGCTCCAACTCCACCGGCGGGCCACCCGTCAGGAAGGCTTTGATCACCCGGTGGACCAGCAGATCTGGGTAGCGCCGGATGGGGGAGGTGAAATGCAGGTAGTGATGGCAGGCCAGCCCATAATGGCCGATATCCCTGGGGGTGTATTCGGCCCGCATCATCGCCCGCAACAGCAGGCGGTTGACCAGTCTAGATTCGGCCTGGTCGCCAAAACTGGCGAGGAGCTTTTGCAGGTCCTTGGGGGCCATGGCACGGGTGCGGTCGAAACGCACGCCAGCGCTGCGCAGGTAGTCGGAGAAGAAGCGCAGCTTTTCCTGGTCTGGATGGCGGTGGACCCGGTACAACACTGGCAGCTGGTGGTCCCTGGCGAGGCGGCCCACACAGCCATTGGCCGCCAGCATGAACTCCTCGATCAGCTGGTGGCTCTGCAGCCGGGGGTATTGGCCCAGGGCCGTGGGTACCCCCTCGCCATTCAGCTCTACTCGGGCTTCCGGGAGGTCAAAGTCGAGCGCGCCCCGCTGCACGCGGTGCTGTTTGAGCTGCAGGCTCAGTTTCCGCATCGACAGAAGTAGCTGGGCCAACTCCTCTGCCCGACCGGCACCCTCCCCATCGAAAACCGCCTGCACCTCTTCGTAGGTCAGTCGGGCCGCGCTGCGGATGATGGATTCGACCACCTCGAAGTCCCCGACCTCTCCCTTGGCATCGATGCGCATCAGCACCGAGACGGTCAGCCGGTCCTCGCCCGGCAGCAGAGTACACAACTGGCTGGCCAAACGCTCGGGCAGCATGGGGATGACCTGGTCCACCAAGTACACGCTGGTCCCCCGGCGCAGCGCCTCCCGGTCCAGGGCGGTGCGGGTCCGGACATAGTGGGCCACATCGGCGATGTGTACCCCCAGCAGGTGGCCGCCGTCTTCGAGGGCTTCCACGGACACCGCGTCGTCGAAGTCGCGGGCGTGTACCGGGTCCACGGTGAAGCAAGTGTGCCCGCGCAGATCCCGCCGGCCGCCGGCCTCGGCCCCGATGTCGGCCGAAAGCTGATCGGCTTCTGCCAACACTGCCGGGGTGTGCTCCAGGGGCAGCCCCAACTGGGTGACCACTGACAGGAAATCCAGGCGCGGATCCGCCGGATCGCCCAGCACCTCCTCCACCTCCCCCTGCCAGGTGCCCCGCTGCCCAGGCAGGAGCCGGAGGCGCACCTTGAACCCGTCCTTGGCTTCGGGGGGCGGACGCCGGCTCAGCGGGATATCCCGGCCCCAACGGCTTTCGTCGGGCCGCACCACCCCGTTCCTGCCCTGCCAGTAGAAGGTGCCCACCACCTGCTGCTGGGCCCGCTGGAGGATTTCCACCACCCGACCTTCGGGATGGCGCCGCTGGGAGACAATCTCGACCCGCACCAGATCCCCTTCCGCCGCGCTGCCCATAGCATCAGACGGGATCAGGATATCTGCCTGGCCCTCCTCCCGCTCCACCCAACCGTACCCCTGCGGATGCAGACGGAAGAGACCGGCCGTCCGTGCCAGCCGGCTGGGATGGGCATAGCGATTGTTGCGCAACCGCACCAATAGCCCTTCGCGCTCCAACTCCTTGATCACCTGGCGAAAGGCGCGGTACTCGGGTTGGGACACCCCCAGGGCGCGGGCCAGGTCCTTGACCTTGCCCGGCCGGTAATCCGCTTCCTGGATGTGGTCGAGGATGATCTGAGTATCCAATCGTCCCTCCTAAAGATTGACCTCAATCAAAAGGCCTATGGTGGTGGTAATCGGAGAAGCGGCGGGGAGATGACCCCAGAGGGTTTTCCCGGGGAGCGGTGAGGCTGGGAAGTCCGCGTGGCGCAACGCCATCTATATGGCGTTGCGGGGGATGGGTCTTGGGGGAAGGCAGGGCTTTTTGCGCCGCACCACATACGTTGGGGTGCGGCGGGACGCGCCTGGGGAAAACCCGGAGTGGGTCATTCCCCGACGCGCTTGGGGGAAAGCCCGGAGCGGGTCATTTCCCGGCGCGACCTGGCTCAGCGCGCAGTCTTGATTTGCTCCATCACCGCCGGGAAGAGCTTTCCATTGGTGGAAAACGCATCCGGGCCGTACACCGTGGCCTGGCCCTGCCAGTCGGTGAAGGTGCCGCCCGCTTCCTCCAGAATCGGCAGCAGGGGGCCGCAGTCCCAGGGATTCATCACCGGATCGAAACAGGCCTCGGCCCGGCCAGTGGCCACCAGAATATGGCCGTAGCAGTCCCCCCAGCCGCGCTGGACACGACTGCCCCGGCACAGGGCCTCCCAGGCCTTAGCCTGGCCGTATTTGGCGAAGCTACCCCCTTCGGTATAACACAGGCAGGCCTCTGGTAGTCGATCCACCTGGGAAACCGCAGCGCGCCGGCCATTCCACCAGCACCCCTCCCCTTTGGCAGCCCAGATCAGCTCGCCGAGGGCCGGCAAGAGCACCACCCCGGCCTCCACCCCCTGGGGCGTCTCCACCCCGATGAGCACCCCGTACAGGGGCACCCCCTGGATAAAAGCCTTGGTGCCGTCGATGGGATCGATGAGCCAGCGATATCCCGAGGCCCCCTCCTGGGCGCCGTACTCCTCCCCCACCACCCCGTCATCAGGAAAGCTGCGCTCCAGCATTTGCCTGATCTTTTGCTCGGCCTCCCGGTCGGCCACCGTCACCGGGGACTCGTCGGCCTTCCACTCCGGCTGCACCCCGGCCTGGTAGTAGCGCAGGGTGATACGGCCGGCCTGCCAAGCCGCTTCGACGGCGAGGTCCAGACGGCTGCGCAGGGCCGCGTCCATCAAGCCCCCAAGATCTTGCCGCGCAGCTGCTCAAGCAGTTTGAGGGCCGCCTGCAAATCCCCGGCCTGATCGGGGGAATACTCGCGTTCGATGGTCAATGCCCCCTCGTACCCCAGGGTGTTGAGCTTGCGCAGGCAGGCCTCGATGTCCACGTCGCCCTGACCCAGGGGGGCATCCTCGTACCAGGGCTGGCCCGGCTTGCGGGCATAACTGGCGTCCTTGCAGTGTACACTCTTGACGTAGGGGCCCACCAGGTCCAGGGCCTCCAGCGGATTGCCGGCCCCGTAGAGGATCATATTGGCCGGATCAAAGTTCACCGCCAGGTTGTCGCGCCCCACCGCCTCGATGAAGTGCAACAGCTCCCGGGCGCTTTCCTGGCCGGTCTCCAGGTGGAAACGCTGATGGTTGCCGGCACAGTGGTCGCAGACCTGGCGGGTCACCTCCACCACTGCCTTGAACTCGGGGTCAGCGGCATCTGGGGGCACAAAGCCCAGGTGCATGCCGATGGCCTCCACCCCCAGGGCCTTGGCGAAGTCGGAGATCTCCAGCACCTCCTTGAGCCGGCGGTCCCGCCGGTCCCGGGGCACCAGGCCCACGCTCTGCACGACCCGCTCAACCGTAGCATAGTCATCGTCCTCAAAGCCGGCGAAAACTACGGTGACCTCGATACCGGCCTGGGCGAACTGCTCCTTCATCTGGGCCCTGCGCTCCGGGGTGCGGTAATCGGCCGCCGGGGCGTGTAACTGGACGGTGGAGACCCCTAGGCTGCGCACCGAGTCCAGGCCTGCGCCCAGACCGCCGCGTATGGAAGTGAAGATGCCGGTAGCCCATTTTTCCATCGTTTTTTCCTCTATTTTAAACGCGCAATTTCAGAAACGGGTGTTGGGGTACACCTCCACGGTGTTGCCCCCTTTCTGTTTGGCCCTGCCGAGCATCTCGATCAGGGCTTGGAAAATTGCTGTTGACGCCTCCACCTGACTGGCCCCCAGTTGCTTTTCCACCGTCACCACCCCCAGGCTGGCCGTCAGCGGCATGGTGGTCTTGTCCACCTGCACCTTGGCGCCGGCCAGTTGCCGGCGCAGGTCGACCCCGCGCTGCTTGGCCTGCAGGTTACCCATCTTGCCGAAGATGGCAAAATTCACCCAGTCGAGGCGGTAGAGTTCTTCGCCCTCAGCCAGCAGGGTGCGCAAAGCCCGCACTGCTTCCTGAAGCATCCGGTCCCCCATCTGCCAGCCCTGTTCGGTGTTGATCTTGGCCACCTGGTCGAGGGCCAGCCCGATACACGATAGCGGCCCGCTTTCCTGCAAGGTGCGCAGGATCTTGGGCAGAGAGATGCGGAAGAGGAAAATGCGGTTGGGCAGACCGGTTAGGGGGTCCTTGCCCAGCACCTGGCGCCATTTCTCGTTGTCCTCTTCGAGCACCTTGACCCGCTCCCGCAGGGTGGTGTTCTCCTCCTTGAAGATATTCACCTGCCGCGTGAGCTGGTCCAGTTCCAGCCGGCTGCCCCCGTTCACCGCGGCTGGCGTCTTATCCGGCACCGCTGCCGGCGCCGTGGCCGCCTTGGGCACCGGGGCTGGGGCCGCTCTTTCGGGTTCCTTGGCCGGGGCGACTACCGCCGCTTCCTTGGGCTTGGACGGCACTGCCACTGCCGGGGCCGGCTCCCCCGCGGTACCAGGACCGCGCTCCTTATGCAGCTCTCGCAGTTCGCGGGCGCGTTCCTTGGCCACGTCCAGCACCCCACGCGCTTTATTGACGATGCCGCCGGTGATGCTCTTGTCGTTGACGATGCTCTGACACTGCTGCATTACCCCGCTGAAGAAACTCAGCGCCGTCTTGTAGTCCTCCTCAGTGCTGGTCAGGGAATAAATGCGGAAGGCGATTTCGGCGAGCAGGCCGCGCAGCCGCAGCTCGCCCTCCTGGCCCGATTCCTTCAACGTCTCGTAGTTGCGCTGGAAATAGGCCCTGCTCAAGCGCAGGGCTGCGACCTCTTCCTTGACCAACTCCGGTGCCTGGGGATAATCCTTGTGTTTGGGCAGTTCGGTATTCCAGCGGTCCTCGATGGCGGCCAACTGCTTTTTGACCCCTTCCAGGCTGGCGCCGGTATAATAGGCCTCGAGGTCGCGGTAGATCCAGGCCAGGCGCAGGTAGTAACGGGCCAGACTGCCCGGGGCGATGCGCTGGCGCAGACAATGGCTGTAGATGCCCAGATGGAACTGGGCGATGACCGTGGCGAAGGGGTCCTTGGCGTTGATTATTTTGCCCAGGGCCTGGACCGCAGACTTACCCGCCAGGCTGCCGGCTACCAGCCGATCCAGCGCCGACGAGTTGTACTGACCCTTGAAACCCTCGGGGTCCTTCTCGGCGGCGCGGAAATCGGCATCGTCCAGTTCGCCGGCAAAGCGGCATTTCTGGCAGATGCCCCAGAAAAGCTGCTTGGGGTCCAGCGAGTCGAAACCCGGTTTGGTCCAGCGCCAGGCGCGGGGATGCCCATCCCCCTCCTGATCCCCGGGGCGACAGATATCGGGCTTGAGACGGAAAAAGGTGTTCCGCGCCTCGCACACGGGACAGGGGAACTCGTATTTGCGGCAGATCTGCAACAGCTCTTTTTCGTTCAGTGCGTGCATAGGATCCTTTTGGCAGGGTTCTGGACCTGCCAAAAAATAGAAAAGAGGAGACAGCAACGCTATCCCCTCTTTCGATGTTTCCGAACCTAGCCCCGGGACTGGGATCGGTTTTCAGTTGCGGGGTTCTGACCCTCGGGCTGCGCCGCAGCCAGAACAGCACGCACCTTCTTACGAAACTTCTGGATCCTGGCTTCTACCTCTGCTATCGAACGGAGCAATTCCTCCTCCGAAGTATCGGCGGCCATCGACGCCTCCAGTTGTGCTTAGGGGAGCAGGGGAGGCTGGGGAAGGGAGATTTGCCACCGCTTTGTTCATGCCCGGCTGTAGGTGCGCAGTTGGTCGCAGCGACTGGGGTGGCGCAGCCGATGCAGGGCCTTTTCCTTGATCTGTCTGACCCGCTCGCGGGTCAATCCGAACCGGGCGCCGATCTGGTCGAGGGTCATGGGCTCCTCGCCGTCGAGGCCGAAATACAATTTAAGGATTTCTGCTTCCCTGCCAACCAGGGTGCGCAGGGCCGAATCGATCTGGCCGCGCAAGCACCCGCGCATCACCTGGCTCTCGGGGGATTCCTGGCGATCGTCGGGCAGGACGTCGAGCAGATTATGGTCCTCTTCGTCTCTGAACGAAGCGTCGAGGGAACGCACCGAACGCCCACAGAGCATGGTCTCCTTGATTTCCTCCACCGGGAGGTCCAGTTCCTGGGCAATCTCCTCCGGGTGGGGGGCATCCTCGCGGGTCTGCTGCAGCAGACGCGAAGCTTTCGAAATCTTATAAAGCAGCCCGATTTTGTTGAGCGGCAGGCGCACAGTGCGCGACTGTTCGGCCAGGGCCTGGAGTATGGCCTGCCGTATCCACCACACCGCATAAGAGATAAACTTGAAGCCCTTGTTCTCGTCGAAACGCTCCGCCGCGGTGATCAGGCCCATGTTCCCGGCGCTGATGAGATCGGCCAGCGGCACCCCGCGGTTCTGGTATTCCTTGGCCACGCTGACCACAAAGCGCAGATTGGCCTCCACTAACAGATTTCTGGCTTCCTCATCCCCCTGCCTGATGCGGCGGGCTACCTCGACCTCGTCGGCTGCCGAAAGAGGCTTGGAACCGGCGATCTCGGCCAAATAACTCCCCAGCGAATCCTCCATATCCCAGAACGGAAACTTAGGCATTTCAGCCATATGCCAGTCCTTCAGGTTGAGGTTAGGACCTGGAAGAAAATACAACGATGCCTTGCGGAGTTGGTAATTAACATAGCAGGGGTCAAGAGGGCTGTCAAGATTTTTCTCCAATTGGCCCTATCTCCCTGTCAAAACAGACCTTTCACTGCCTCCTCCTGGTGCCGGCGCAACTGTGCAATGCCTTTGGCAGCCAGGTCGAGCATCGCCGCGGCGGCCTCCCTGCTGAAGGGCTGTCCTTCGGCGGTGCCCTGCACCTCGATGATCCCGCCGTCAGCCCGCATCACCACGTTCATATCGGTCTGGGCCCGCGAATCCTCAGCATAACACAGATCGAGGACCACCTCATCCCCGACTACCCCCACGCTGACGGCGGCGACGGGCTGCTGCAGCGGATTGGCTTCCAGCACCCCGCTGGACCGCAGCTTGGCGATGGCCTCGGCCAGGGCCACATACCCCCCGGTGATGGCGGCCGTACGGGTCCCGCCGTCGGCTTGGATCACATCGCAATCTATATAAATGGTCCGCGCCCCCAGGCGGCCCAGGTCCACCGCAGCCCGCAGCGATCGGCCGATGAGGCGCTGAATTTCCTGCGTCCGCCCGTTGGGCCGGCCCGCATCTCTGGGAATACGCCGGCTCGAAGATCCGGGCAACATCCCGTATTCGGCGGTCAACCAGCCGGCCCCTGAACCCGCCCTGAATGGGGGGACCGTCTCCTCCACCGCCGCGGTGCAGATCACCTTGGTGTGGCCCATCTCGATCAGCACCGACCCAGGGCTGGTATTGAGATAGCTGCGGGTGATGCGCACTGGCCGCAACTGATCCCAAACACGCCCGTCACTGCGCGTCACTGCCACACTCGTTCCTCCTCACACTTTGGGCTGCAGGTGTTGGCGGAAATCCTCGCCTTCCATCTCCACCAACTTGCACATCTCCAGCAATCGCGAATAGATCCGCCCCTGCGATAGTTGCTGCAACTCGCTCAAGGGCTGGTTGGTGGTGATCACCGTGAAGCGCTTGTCCGCATATCGGGTATCGACCAGATCGTAGAGCACCTCCTTGGCCCATTCGGTGCCCCGCTGCACACCAAAATCATCGATCACTAGATACGGAATCTTCCCCAAGGCCTCGATGATCCTCCAGGTCCGGCCGTAGTTGTCGCTGTCCTCAGAATAAGTGTCGCGCAGTTGTTGGAGGTATTTGGAGAGGTTGAGAAAACGCCCGGGCCTGAAGCGATTGAGCATCAACTCGTTGAGCATGATACAGCTGAGCAGGGTCTTGCCAGTCCCAGGCCGGCCGTGGAGCAGGAAGCCCCGCTCGGGCTCCTTGTCGGTGTCGATCAGGGTCGAGACGTACAGGCGCGCGTCCTGGGCAATCCTCACTGGCGCCCCGTCCGGGGTGGTGGAATGAAAGTCCTCCTGGAACTTCCACCGGTAGCGTTCGGGGATGTCAGCTTCCTTGAACATCCGCCCGAGTTCGGTCAGGCGGCGGCGCGCCGACCAGCAGGAACAGCGCTGGTTGCGGGCCTCTTCGTCCCAGAAGTAGTAGGGCGGGCGGGCGCCGCAACGGCACTGCTCCTCGACACAGGAGCACACCCGCAATTGCCCGTGGTGCCCGGCCTCGACCCGGGGATCATAGTACATTTCCCCGCCCCCGCACTTGAGGCACGGGGCCATCGTCTTTGCCCGTGCCTGGCTCACTCTCTGCCCCTCAAGGCGCGGTCGATGGCCCGGTCGGCGTCCCGCTTGGCGATGTCCTGGCGCTTGTCGAAGAACTTCTTGCCGCGCACCAGGGCTATTTCGACCTTGGCTCGGCCGTTTTTAAAGTAAACCTTCAGGGGCACCATGGTCAGCCCTTTCTGGTCAGCGAGGCCATGAAGGCGGTTGATCTCCCGGCGATGCAAGAGCAGTTTGCGGGGTCGCTCCAGTTCGTGGTTGAAACGGCTGGCCGGACTGTAGTGGCCAATGTGGACCTTCTGGAGGAACACTTCCCCCTGCTGGATCACCGCGTAACTGTCCTTGAGCGTGACCTTGCCCTCGCGCACCGCCTTGACCTCGCTGCCCACCAGCGCAATACCGGCTTCAAAGGAATCCAGCACCTCGTAGTCGTAACGCGCCTTGCGGTTTTGGGCGACGATCTTGATGCCTTCCTGACCTGCCTGGTTTTTCGCTGCCATGCCTCGCCTCTGTAGGCTACAAAGCTCTTGACGGTACGGGAAGATTCCCGTTTATTTATCAGCCACTGGACGCCGAAGTGGCGAAATTGGTAGACGCGCTACGTTCAGGGCGTAGTGGGGGTAACTCCATGGAGGTTCGAGTCCTCTCTTCGGCACCAGCTTTTTTGAAACAGGTCCAACTTGAGTCAGGTGTTCCGGGAGCCTGGCTTTTTTTTTGCCTCTCATATCAGAGCACACCTGCATGTTGGCCCTTTAAAACTACTGCCCCTCGACCCAGGCGCAAGAGAGACCTCATGGACTTGATCTCGGTGTTGTTGGGCGTCGCTCTCGGATCGGTTGCCATTTGGCTGGGCACGGGCCTCGCCGCCTATCTTTCCGCTCGGGCCCGTGGTGGCAATGCGCTCCACTGGGCAGCCTATGGATTATTTCTTGGGCCCTTTGGCCTGTTCCTAGCTTATAAGCTGACCCATGCCTGCCCACACTGCCAGGCCAAGATCCTCCACGGTTTGCGCCACTGCCCCGCCTGCAGTCAACCCATTCCCCAGCTCGGTGATGACCAGAATCCCAAGGGATCGTTCTGGTCGTACCGCCGCAGCTGGTAACCTTTTCAGCGAAAGGAAACCCCATGGCCCGTTTTCTCCATACTCGCATCCGCGTCGGCGACCTGGACCGCTCCCTTAATTGGTACAGCAAGCACCTCGGATTCGTGGTCGCGAGTCGCACCGACAAGTCTCCGGCTGGCAACCATGTGGCCCACCTCGAACTGCCCGGCAACGAACACACCCTCGAACTCACCTGGTCGGCGGACTACCAACTCAAGGTGCCGGCAGACCTGATGCACCTGGCCATCGCCGTTCCCGATCTCATCGCTTTCTGCGATCAGTTGGAGAAAGCCGGAATTTCGATCTGGCCCAGCGATTGGCGCACCCAATTCCCGGCCGGCCGGAAAATGGCCTTTATCGACGATCCTGATGGTTATGAAATCGAGCTATTAGAAGGCTAAGGTACTATTTTATCTCGACCTAACAGGCCATGCCCTTCGCTGGGCAGGGCCTGTTTATGTTTTGCCCTCCCAGCCAACTCTCAAATTATTAAAGGTGTTAGCACAACTGTCGATATAATTAGTGTTATTTGATACCACCTTAGATTATCTTATCTCAAGTGATTCTTTATTCTGCCGATAGAACCCAATAATAGGCGTGAACCATAACTAGGAGTGATTGATAAACAAAAACAGCGTCTTCTCCCCTTATTCAATACATCTCACTATATAAAGACAAGGAGGTCTTTATCTATGGCAGTGCGCAAGACCAAGCTCATCGGCATTGAGGAGGCTGCCGGATTATTCGGCAAATCCATCCATCAGATGCGACAATACAAATCAAAAGGCCTGCTCAAAGTGGCCGATTACCAGGGCAACAAGGATCTGTACGATATGGCAGAAGTGGTTCTGCTGAAACACTTGATCCACGAAATGCGGGTGACCGAGGGGCTTTCACTGGCCCAGATTGCCAGGCGACTAGACCAGATGATGGGTCGCGCCGCCTGATCAGCGACGAAAAAAGAGAAACCGCAGGCCTGGCTCTCCCTAGCAACTCCAGGCCTGCGGTTTTTATTTTTGCAGCCGGTCACATGCTTCGTTGACAGCGCTGAGTATCTGGTCAAATAGCTGCCCTACCCAGCTCGGAAGTTGGCCCACCCGATCCGAATGCAGAGCAGCCGCAAAACGCCGCCGCAACTGATTGATCTCCTCTTCCTCCAGTGCCCCCTCCACTCCCAGCAATTGTCGCGCCTCCACCTGGCGCAACTGGTTCACCTCTACCTTGGCCAGCACCACCGACTGCTTGCGCTCAGCCTCAGCCAGGCGCTGGGCCATCTGCCGCAAGCGGCTGTCGAGTTTGGCGCACTCCTGCCGCAGTCGT